>NZ_LOKY01000024.1:0-36871 GCF_002211315.1 Rhizobium sp. R693
GGATTTACGCACACCGGATAAGCCGCAAAGCGGCTTACCTAGAGGACGCGGGGTGGAGCAGCCCGGTAGCTCGTCAGGCTCATAACCTGAAGGCCGCAGGTTCAAATCCTGCCCCCGCAACCAATCCTCCCGAAACGGATTCACGTTGGAAAACAAGCCGCCGGACGTCCGGCATAGCCACCGGGACGCGACGGCCGGAATCCGCCTGGAAAGCACGCGATTCGTCACCGGCTCGTCGTGGTGCGGCTTCCGCCGCGCTAGACGATTTTTATGCCGCTGTGCTGCCGCTTCGGTTTCCATCGCAGTCCCAAGCCGTCCAGTTCCGTCGTGTCGGTGTTCGCCGCTATGAACTGTATATCAGTATCCGCGAACGCGCGATAGAGTTGCTCCCGGAGCTTGGGATACTGGTCGTCCCGGCCGTTCTCGAAGCGGACCACGTGGCGCGCGCTGACGCCCGACTTTGCGGCCAGCTCCTGCTGGGTCCAGCCAAGCATCGCCCTGGCGGCGCGGCACAATGCGGGGGTCAGAGCGGACGACATGGCCACCAAGGACGGGCTTGCGTCGCCGATGTCAAATCGGTCAGAATAAGTGACAAATATGGCTTGAAAAGCGACAAAATCGGCATACTATTCCTAAGCCGCCCCGGCCGCGAATCGTTTTCCGCGCGGTCTCCGCGAGGGCGGAACGACGTTACGGGCCCGGCGAATGATGATACATTGCGGTCCGTCGCCCTTCGATCGAGGTGAGCGCCATGAAAGCGTGGATTTTTTCGGACCTTCATCTCCAGCAGGACCGGGGTTTCCCGGCAGCGGTCCCCGAGGCCGACGTCTGTATTTGCGCCGGCAACATCGGCTCGGGCGGGTTGATGGAAAGCGTCGGCTGGCTGGGCGAAACGGTATGCCCGCACATGCCGGTGGTCCTGGTCCCCGGGAACCGCGATTACCGCGGGCCGTCGATTCCGGAGGTGATGGAGCAGGGGCGGAGCCACGCCGCACGGTTCCGGCGACTGCATATCCTCGACGAGCAGGTCGCGGTCGTCGGCGGCGTCCGTTTCCTCGGCGCGACGCTTTGGTCGGACCTGGCGCTTTTCGGCGACGAAGGTCCGGCGATCGAGGCGGCCAAGGGGCTCGCCGACTACACCGAAATCAGGACCTCGCGGACCCCCCGCAGGCGCTACACCCCCTGGCAGTCCATAGCCCGTCATCACAGCGCGCGCCTGTTCCTCGAACGCCAGCTTTCGGTTTCTCCGGCCCTTCCGACGGTGGTCGTCACCCACTATGCGCCGAGCCTGCACTCGGTTCCGAACTGCCTGTTCGAAGATCCGCTCGCGCCAAGCTTCGCGTCGAATGTCGACCGTCTGATATTGCAGTTCGAACCGCGAGTATGGATACACGGACACATTCCACAGTACCGGGAGTTTCCGATCGGCAAGACCCGGATGGTCTGCAATGCCCGCGGCCACGGCGGCGGGCGATCCGACTTCGTCGCGGATCTGGTCGTCGACCTTCTCGCGGACACGGGCTCGACCGTCCCGCCGGTTCGCAAGACAACGACCCGGACATCGTACAGCTACGCCTGACGGGTCGAACGTCCCGGGGGGGACTTCCGACGACCACCAGCGGACGCCGATACCGGTGAGTTCAACTCCTTGGCTTTTGTCCTACCCCCGCGGCAATTCGTGAGACCCGCGGACGCCCGTCCGCCCTGGCGAAAGATTCTCTGGAGTGCCTGGGAAAACGTCGGATTTTCGCTTCCGTCGCAGTCGAGTTGACGCGGTCGGTTGTCTGTTCAGCAGTTGCTGTCGCCGGCATGGTTTTTCATCACGCCGTAGCTTTCCAGATTTCCGGCATCATCGTACTTTGCCACGAAGCGTATCCCGTTATTCCAAAAGGCGGCGTGCAAAGCGCCGCTGACTTTGGCGGACGCGGGTTCGTCGTTGCTCTCGAGCCGGCTGATCGTTCGAACCGCAACTCCAGACTTGGTTGCCAAATCGGGTTGGCTCCAACCGAGTAGACCTCGAGCGGCTCTGACCAGATCGGGAGTTAAAATTGGCTTCATAGGCATCACGAAAAGGTTGACGCCGCAAAAGTCAAATTTGGCGTGTATAAAGACATAAATGTCTTGAAACACGCCAAATATTGGCTACGATCCATCCCATCGCGCGGGGGAATCGCATCGAAGCGGCTACCGTTTGTCGTCGATTTGAATGACCTTTGAGGTTCAGATGTTTTTGACAGACTTGGGATTGGAATTGCGCCACCATTCGGAGGGAAAGGATATTCGGCATGCGAGCCTCTCAGGTGGGATTGCACGTCTTGAATTTACCGGCTCGATGTATCGCACGCCTGGCTTGAACGCTGCAGGCAATAGCGTTCAAGCATCTGGCCGAAGTGCCATGCCGTGGGGAATTCGGCAGAGCGAAATCCGTTCGTAAGTCGTGGCTTGGAGTGACCTCATTGGAGCTCGCCGGAGTTCGCGGTTGGGTGCAGTCGTGACCACGACGTCTCGCTTGCGAGGCCAAAGGGATTCCGGAGTGTTCGCCCGCATCAGCGAAATGTTTCCCAGGTCCTCGGGCTCTCGTCCACTGGCACGAGGCCAAAGAGATTGGAGAATAGGATGATCATCGGTGGTTCACCAAATGACCGCTCGGGTGGGGCCCGAGCGTCCCTGATCGAGAGCCTGCGACGTCTCGCAGACGATCTTGAAAACCTCGATCAATGTGCCGAGGCCCAAGCTCCAAGTGCTGCAATGAACAGTTGGACGCTGGGCAAGCGGGCAGTGACTTGCATCATCGGTCGTCCGATCGGGCACCCGCTCATATACGACGGCAGACCCGCATTTTCGAGTGAGCTCATGTACTTCGACCCGGAGCGCGGCCTCGCACGAACCATGAGCCGCTGGTATCGCCTCGGCACCCGCGTCGAACCCGAATACTGGTCCGAGCGCCTCCGGGGGAGGGCTGGCCTTCTGGAGGATACGCTTTGATCGAGGACTGGCTCCCTGACGAGGACGTCAAGAAGGTCACGAGACCCCTCGGCGGCAAACCACGCATGCCGTGGAAACCCGGTCAGGTAATCGACCGTGCCGTCATGACCATCCCGGTCTACGTGGCGTGGCGCGGCCTGGCGGCAGCACTCCGGCGGTTGAACAGGAAAACCGGCATATCCATGGTGACCGCCTGCCTTTCTGAAGGCGGCATCACGCCAGGGAATTCTCGTTGGCACCGTTCCCGGCCGCGCGTCGAACTCCAGGGTGGTGAACGGCTCCGGGAGAGAGCTCGCCCATTCGGGGATTTGCATTGATGGATATCGTGGAATTCCTTGAAATCGTGAACTCGGTGCAGCCCTCCAGGAGAAAGCCGCGTCCGCCGTGGAAGCTCAGTCAACCCGATGACGAGGACTTCATTACCCTTCCGGTCTATCTCGCCTTTTGCATAATCGCTGCGGCAGCCCGGCCTTGGAACAGGAAGAACGCGAAGTTCAAGGTGATCCTTTGTCTATCGGAGGAAGGCTGCCTACCGGTCTTTTCCGCGGCGGCTCGGGTCTTTCTAAAGTGTGTCGCTGAATACAAGCTAGGAACACGGCCATTCGTCGGTGATTGGAACGACCGTCATTCCTTTAGGAATCAATTTGAGGTCCAGAGATCGGACCGGGCAATCTTCCTCAAAGAGCCCAAGACTGATCTGGATGACGAGGCAAGGCTATTTGCGGACGCGGTGGTTGATGTCCCGGCGCGGACCAGAAGCCATGTCGAGGCCGCCCTCAAGCGTTTCGGATTGCCCATCACCGACAGGGACGTCGATCTACTGCTCTTGGAGCCGTGGTCACGATTGGACAAGGCCTTCCAGGAAGGTCGGTCGCCTGCGCTCGCGTTGCAGAGGTTGAGGCAGTATCCGCTACGCGACACGTCGGCCGTAGTGCCGGTGGCCAAGGTTGGCGGGCCGACGCTCGCGGACATGCACGGATACGGGCCGGTAGTGGAATGGGGAAATGATCTCGCCCGGGACATCGAAGATTACCGAGCGGGCCGCATCCAGTGGGCGGACGTGGACGACGGGGTCTTGCTTTCCGGTCCGACGGGTACCGGAAAGACCACGTTCATGCGTGCACTGGCAAACAGCTGTGGCGTATCCATCATCGTCGGGTCCTTTTCGACCTGGCAAAGCGCGGGGTCGCTTGACCACTTTTTGAAAGCCATGCGGAAGGCCTTCGCGGAAGCCAAAAAGAATGCGCCGTCGATCTTGCTTGTCGACGAAGTGGACACCTTTGGCAGCCGGAACAGCGGTGATCACAACGACGCCTACTGGACGGCCGCGATCGCCGGTTTTCTCGAGCTCCTCGACGGTTTTCATGGCAGGGAAGGTGTGGTGGTCGTCGCGGCATGTAACAACGCGGACAGGCTCGATCCGGCGATACGGCGTGCGGGACGACTGGACCGCCATTACCAGATCAAGCTACCCGACACGCAGTCCCGACTGTCGATCCTGCACTTCCACAGCGGTATCGAGCTTGATCCCTCACAAGCCGACATGTTCTGCATGGCCACCGAGGGTTTCTCCGGGGCCGATATCGAACAACTCGCTCGTGACGCCAGGCGGGCAGCGCGACGCCATCGTGAGGTTCTTTCGGGAATTCACGTCATTGCCCAACTTCGAACGTTGAGGGAGCTTTCGGATGACTTCGTTCGCAATCTCGCTGTCCATGAAGCAGGTCATGCCCTCGTCGCAATGGAAATCGGCCACGGAGAGGTGACGGAAGTCAGGATTTCCCGATACCGGATCGAAGGGAAATCCAGCGAACTCGGCTACGTACAGTACGGCGAAATGGGTGCTCGAGCAAAGACGCGGGCCGACTATCTGAACGCGATCGCGGTTTGCCTTGGCGGGATCGCCGCCGAAAAGGAAGTCTTCGGTTGCTTTTCCGACGGCGCTTCGGGCTCTGAAGACGCGGACCTCAACAGGGCGACGGAGATTGCGACTATGCTGGAGGGTGCTCGCGGGATGGGACACACCCTTCTCGTCGAAGACCCCGTCGATCAACTGGAGCGGCTGCGAACTTATAACCCGGAGTTCCGGAGGCGTGTTCACGACCTCCTGCAGAGCGAGTTCGACCGCGTGAAGTCCATCATTCGAACCCGTCGAACCGCCCTGGATGCCATCGTCGAACGTCTGATGGAAACGAGAATGTTGTCCGGCGACGAAGTCGCCGAGATCGCGCAACGACACCTTCTGCCGACCGTCAGCCTGGCCAAGCTGCCGCGCCGCATGGGAGGGGGCTAGGTGGCGAAGAAGCGTCGGGGAAGACGGACTTGGAAGAAACGGGCATACCTCCGGGTTACGAAGGGGCGTGATCAAGGAAGCTCGCTCGGGTCCGGTCTCGACGACATCGGCTTTGAGCCGCTTGGACGGCGCATTGCAGTTAGAACAACGCGTGATGGCGATGTTCCTTTGAGACACCCGGCTCCGAGCGATGCCTACTACGATTACTCGTCGCGCCGGATCGTCGTCGAGTTCGAAAACGGCTCCGTATTCATGGTTCCGGCTCGATCGCTGGAGGGGCTGGTCGAAGCATCCGAAGCGGATACCGCCGAGGTCGAAGTTCGTGGCGAGACGGGGCTTCGTTGGGAAACGCTCGATAGGGACTACGAGATCGCGGGCCTCATCGCCGGAATTTTCGGAACTCCGAGTTTCATGGCGGAGTCTGCAACGCGAGCAATGTCGCTGCAGAACAACAAGCAGGCACATGATTTCGCTGCCTGGGCTCGACCAGTTGCCGTATTTCTCTCCTACGAAATGCCTTACCGTCGCGAGGTTGGGTGGGAACATTACTACATGACCGCCTATGAGATCGGGTGCGCGGCGCTCGTCGCATTGGGGCAGGCGAATGAGACTGTCGGAGGAGCCAAGCCGCGACGATTTCCAGACCGTCCCGAGGTCCCGCCAAGGTGGGATGATATCTCGATTGCCGTCATCTACGTCGCCGCCCAGAACGGTCAGCTGCGATTCCGGCCGTTGGGACGGCGCGTTCCATCGCCGAAGACGGACGATCGAGGCGATATGCCGGGAACCAATATCGCGGCTGCCAATGGAGCGGGCCCGGCTCGTGCCACGTTCAACACATACTGGGTTCTGGAGGCTCTCGGACTTGTACACGGCGGGCGCTGGACAAACGCTGCCGAGACGGTCCTCTGGCGGGACAATCCGACTGAGTGGAACCTCGATTTCACGAGCGACGCCAGGTTCATCAGGGCGGCGTCCGACGCCGTCGCGAATGTGCCGGACGACATCCGCTCGCAGATTGACGCGATAGTCGAGTCCGCAAATGTTGAGATGCGGCTGGAGCAGACACCACATGTCGAGAATGCCGATGCCGAAACGGTGCCGCCGGGAACGCCATCCGCTTCACGCGAAATGCTCGAGGATTCGCTACGACATCGTCTCGACGTCCTGTTTTTTCGCCGGTGGCGTCTCAGCGGTTGGCTGTCCGATACCGGGGCGCAATCCGCTCTCGAGATTCATTACGATGAGCTGGCGATTTCGATGAGAAAGGCCGTGATGTCGCGGCTCTATCCAAACTCGCCGCTTTCCGCTCTCTGATTGGCACTCTTGGCCCCTTCGCAATAGGACACCGACATGAAACTCTGGATCGCTTCCGACATCCATCGCGAGTTCGGCCAACCGTTTTTGCACACCCCGCCTGAAGGCACTGACATTCTGGTTTGCGCGGGCGACGTCGGCACCAAAGGCGTTGTCCCGAGTCTTCGCTGGCTCGCCGACTCCTACGCCCACACCATCCAAGTCGTCTTCGTGCCGGGCAATCACGAGTTTTACTCGACGTCTCTCGAGGAGAGCATTCGCGACGCCCGAGAGTTCGCCGCGGGGGTTCCGAACATACACTTTCTGGAAAACGAGGCGGTCGAGATCGGCGGGGTGAGATTTCTCGGCGGAACCCTATGGACCGATTTTCGCCTGTTCGGTCGAAATCCGGATGTCAGCATGTCCTACGCCGCAAGTGGAATGAACGACTTCAAGAAGATCAAATTCTCAAAGTCGCCCTTCACAAAATTCAAGCCGATACACGCTTATCGGAAGCATGTCGAAACGCGGGATTTCATTGCGACAGAGCTTCGCAAACCAACGAGATCGAAGACAGTCGTCGTTACGCACCACGCTCCGTCCCCGCAGGCGATCGCCCTCGGTTTTCGGCATGATCCCTTGTCTGCTTGTTACGCGTCGGATTTGGAAGACCTCATGTACGAGGTCGGGCCGACATTGTGGGTGCACGGTCATGTCCATCACCGACACGATTACATGGTCGGCGATACGCGGGTTGTCTCGAATGCCCGCGGTTATCCGCACGAGACGACCGGATTCGATCCTACTTTCACCATCGAGATTTCCGCCGACAACGGATCGAAGGACGACCTGGTGAAGTCTGCGCTCGCAATTCTCGACCTAGCTCCCAACACAGACCCCGATCCCGGCGACGAACTCCCGGAAAACGTCGGAACGCAAAACTCAGAATCCGAACACGCCGGTCTCAGGCCGAGCAGCATCAAGCGCCCGGACGACGAAACTGATTAAGCCCGACCATTGCGCAGGAGGTTCCATGTCTTATCCACCGCCCAGCCACGTCCGCTACGACAGACGGTACGGCGCAATCGTCATCGAGTTTCACAACGGCTCCGCGTTCGTGGTTCCGGCCCGTTCCCTGGAAGGTCTGGCAAACGCTTCCGAGGCGGAAATCGCGAAGGTCGAGTTACACGATGGATCGGCCCTACATTGGGAAACGCTCGATCTCAGACATGAAATCGGGCTGTTGATGGAAGGAGTATTTGAGACTGAGGCTTTAAAGGTGATGCAAAACCCCAGTGCGGGGCCGGGCTTGGTGGAGGAGCCTCCGCCAGCCGTCTGGATTGGTCAGGTGATTGAGTTCTTGTCGAACAATCTTCCTGGCGACCGAGAATCCGCGTGGCAGCATGACTTCGTCACCGCCTACCAAATCGCCTGCGAAACGCTCATTGTCCTCGGTCAGGCCGAAGAGACCACGCATGGAGCGATGCCGCGAAACGACCCGGAGCTACCCGACATCCTGCCAAGATGGGACGATCTCGCGACGGCGGTTGTTTATCTCGCGGCACAGAACGGGTTGATCACGTTCCTCGCGTCGGATGAAGCGACTCAATCGGAATTGCTCGGCGCGGGATTCGAGGACGCTCGCCAGCGTGGCCGCGAAATGTGGGCCGCCCGCGCCAGCCCGGAAGTCACGTCGGTTTTCCGCTCGCTTGGTTTGCTCGACGGAAACGGCTGGACCGCGGAGTCTGAAACGATACTGTGGCGGGAAAACCCAGCGGAATGGCGCATCGATTTCAAGAATGACCCACGTTTCATTCGTGCGTTGGACGATGCGTGCGCCCACATGCCGGACAGCATCCGAGCGGAAGTTGATGGGATTGCTCAGATAACGGATGAAGCCATCGCACTGCACGGCGACCGAGCCATCGATCCAGACGAGGAAGGCTCCGAATCCGTGATGAGATTGCCGCCGAAAACTCCGGAGCAGGTGAGAGAAGGGATACGTTGGAGCAGGCGGCACGACTTCGATGAGCTTTTCTACAAGTTCTGGCGGATCGACGACGGCTGGTTGTCACCGGATCAAGCAAAGCGCGCTCTGGAGATTTTCAACGATCCGCTTGCCATCGCGATGAGGAAAGCGGTCGCCGCACGGCTTTATCCGCATTGGCCGCATTTGGCCGAGTGAGGAGAATGAGTCTTGGGAGCACCGACGCCCCCTCCGCAAACGTCGAAGCAAGGAGAACTCTTGGCAATCTGGATTGTGTAGTTGCGCGTAAAGTCGTCACTCATAGGCGAGCTGCTCTGCCATGTTGTTTCGCACTCGGCGTGCAACTATGGGCTGAGTCGGCAGGAAGGCAAAGTGCGTGCTGGATGCCGGCATAGGACATACCCTGCTGGCAGTTCTTCAGACCCCATCCTCATCAAGGGGTAAGCATAAGAACCTGGCCGCGGGTATCGCTATCTGAGCCTCTGTGATCAAGCCACTTTGACCGCTAAGCCTTCGGCAATCTCAGCGGCCGCTATCGCAGCCTCCAGCCGGCCCGACGTCTTGTAGGGATAGTGCTTCCAACACCACCAGTCGTCCCGGTCTCCCTTCACAAAACCGAAGCCTGCCCAATCCCCGCAATGGCATTTCCGCGCGACGAGCTTGGGAGCACGCTGAAGGGTAGGGCGATCGATATCACTCATGAAACCTCCTTGAGAACCCAACCCGACTTGGGCGGCTTCCAACCTCTTTTGGCGGCGCGATCATTCGCTTCGATGATCGCCTTGCGCTTGGCCGCTTGCAGTCCCTCTGCCCATACCGTGATGCGGAACCGACCGGCGGAGAAAATGTAGCGATTGACGTCCGCCCTGCGACCTGAAGCGTAACCGGCTCTGAATAGCTTCTTGGCGACGACCAGGTCGACACGTGTTGCAAAGCTCGGTCCCTGCGCATCCCACCATTTGCGGAACGCGGTCTCGAGATTGGGCTTTGGCGGAGGGCTGGGACGGTCGAGCATGTCAGAGTTCCCGATCGAAACTGGGTTTCCATCCACGTGTCACGCCGCGGCTCATCGCGGCCTCGGCCAATGCCAGCTGACCGCGGAGATGTTAATGTCTGCGAGCAACGTCGCGATGGTCGCTTTGGCGTCCTCATCGTGGAAAGCGAGGGCGGCTTCGACCTCGAAGTCCGCGTTCATTTGCATGGCAGATTTACTCGACATGGCCCGCTTCTCGAACGGTTTCATAGAAGGTCTGCACAACGTCGCTCACGTCTCCCGCTCCGGGAAACCAGATCGGTTTACGCATCACAATGTCGGAGCCAACGGAATTGAAGTAGCCGCAGGCCCGACGCGTGGCCGGATCGACCGCGATATCGAAATACCCTAGCGGTCCCCCTGACGCCATGTCGTAAACATTAGCGGAATAGAGGTTCCAGCGCTTGTAACTGGGGATCATGATCAAGACTGCCATCAAAAGCGGATGGATTTCGGCCATCGTGGCGTGGGTTGGCGGCGTCCAATAGGTTCCGGTGATTTCGTGAGCGCGCGGCTGTGCGTTCGGCATGTCAGGCATGGCCGTCGTCCTCGTCAGTTGTTTGGATGTTCCTATTATGTTCTCTTTTCGGGAGGAGTCAACATTTTATCAGCGACGCCGTCCATGCGCGGCCGAACGTTGGTTGAAGGAATCGGTTAGCTCTGCCACCATCCACCCGTTCCGTTCATTCGGGGCGAGTCGTCAATGTTGGCCGTGAACCACGACGACTGCGAATGACCCTTTCTTAGCCAGAAGCCGCGAGGGGAAAGCGATGACAGCCGCCGAGAAAAGGCCAGACGTGCAGCACGACGCCGTTGAACAAGCGATCGCTTGGCATTCGGGTGACATGAGGGCAGCCATTGCCACGCTGATGAAGACTGCAAGCACCTAAGAAATCAGCTCGATACCGCCCAAAAATGCGTGAGCAAAGGCCTGACACGAGGTTGGGTTCCGAGTCCGGAGCGCTAACGTGAAGAGTGACGGGTATTCGCGTGCCGCATGGCAGGTACCCGGTTCCCGTCGTTCTTTAGCTGACGCTAATCGCCTATATCACCGTGTCTAGACACGAAGGAAGACAATGACAAATAAGCTGAACTCGTTAGAAGCGACAAGGGACTGCGTCTTGACTGCCCGTCCGTTCAAGGGAGCTTTCATGTACGTGGCGGTTGCTGCTGCCGTCACGGCTTGGTCGATGACGGAAACGCAAAAGGCGTCGCCACAAACGAACGAGCGCGTCGCTATCGTCATTCACTGAAAAAACGTCGAGACTTGCTAGGCATCAGGTGATCGAGTGTAGCCGGTCGCGAAACTGCTTGAGCTACCAGCACTCCGACCTTCCGCCCAGCATCCGTCTCGCCCAGTTGCTTAGTCCGACTGCGTCCGCCGATAACAATGATACCCCGAGCTTAATCCTACAAAGCGTACGGAAGGTGAACTCGTTATTGCCGCGTCAGACTTGCTGGAAACAGCCCCAAGTTCGTACCCCGGCCGGAAACGAAGACGTAATCGCCGGGCATATACTTCCCTCGTGTCTCATTAGGAATGCCACAGAGCCTATCGAATAGGAACGGAAGCTCCTTCAGAACAAGCGGTGATCGGCATCCCTTGGTGCCGGAGTCGTTGGAGCTGGCCACGATGAACTGAAGTTCAGTCTGATTGCCCAGTAACAGCGCTAAAATCATCGGTGCAACAACAACGATCACGTTCCGCCCAAAGACAAAGCCCAACATCGGCGCGAATACTACGACAATGAACTTCTTGAATTCGTTTCCTTTTATTGAATCGTAGCGCCTTACCATTAACCAGAAGCTCAGAGCGCCGGAACCTAGTCCCGCGGCAATGCCAAACCCGTCAACTTCGGTAATCCATTTGATTGACGGCAGAAAGCTGCGCCCGAACATTGGGAAGAAGAACGGCAAAACGCCGAGCAACATCCAAGTTGCAGCCATGCCTTTGACAATCTTGTTGGGAAACGGGTCAACAGAGGCCTTGGAATCGGTCATGCAATTTGACATCCCATTGATGAAATCAGAAATTCTATTTGCAGGTTATGGTTTTATTTCTTGTTACACATCTTATTGGCGAGTGTAACCACACGCCAGCGTCCGTCGCAACTGGAAAGATTGTGAGATGGTTGTAATTCATGTCGATCCGTTCCCGTCAAACGAAGAACTGAACAGTCTTTGGGCGGAAGCTTGGGGTGATCCCGAGGAAAGGGATTTCAGAGGAATTTTAACACGAAGCCTAGCCCATCTTGGAGCTTACGACGGCCATCGCTTGGTTGGCTTTTTGAACGTTGCCACGGATGGTGGACTCCATGCGTTCATTCTAGATACCTGCGTCCGGCCAAGCATGCGTAGAAAAGGCATCGCGACGATGTTGGTAAGGGAAGCGACGAATGTCGCGCGAGACCGTGGGGCAACGTGGCTACATGTTGATTTTGAGCCGCATCTGACCTCATTCTATCGCGATTGCGGCTTTGGGCCGACACCAGCAGGCCTCATTCGCTTGGGGAAGGCGTTTAGAAATTCTTGACCTAGCCTCCTGATGGTATGGTGTGTGCAATCTCAGGCCGCTTGGCAAAATCGCTCGCGAAAACCCTTCGATCAAGGCAGTGGTCGAACCCAAATTGCGAGAAGCACTCGCGGGCCTTGGCGATCCGTCCAAGGGTGAAATTGGTCGCCTCGGTATGGATCGTAACAGCCAGGGCATGAAACCCAGTTGGGACGATCAGCGGGGCCGACACTCATTGGTCATCGAGCATGAGCGCCATGCTTATCGTGTCGACGAAGCGGCCGTCGATGCGAACACTCCGTTTCAGGCCGCCCTCGATTATAAAGCCGGTGCGCCTCATGGTGCAGACTATTGAGTTCTATCAACCATCTCACGGCTCGAGCCACGCCGAATTCCCGCATACCAAGCCACGAGCGGCGGGCCGGAGATGAGGCGGCTCACGAAACTGCGGTAGATACCGTACTTGAAATAGACCGGGACATCCCGGTCCACGTTCGGGCCATCTAAGGCGCAACAGAATATCAACATCAAAGCTCGCGTAAGAGAGGTCGCCAAATGTGCGAGATATGTACCGTTGCTCACGTTTTATCCAGTTTTTGACCGCCGCTTCGGCACGCGGTGATGTATTCTTCTGACGCGCAGCGACTTGCGATTATAAATTTATATATTGCACAAATTTCTACTTGCGCGATATGAAATATTCATTCAGTTGAATACTATGATTGAAATACGCAGTTTGCGGGAGTTGTTCGAGCAGACTTTAATATACTCGCCGATGATTTGTTGTTGACTGGTTCTTCTGCGGTGCGTTCCAGCATTAGAGTCGGATAATAACCGACTCGTAGAATATCATCTCCATGCCGAAGCGTGTGATCTGACCAACCTCGAGTTCCACCTGCTAGGGAAATTAGTGGCGGCTTTTGCCGCTCTGGATGTCTGCGGACAGGCCTTAGTGCTCATACTTTCACGGTCGGGAAACTATTGATGAGTTGTGTTCTCATAGTGAAATACTTGTTTGCCGCTTTTGCTGGCTTGAGCATGCAGCTCGCGGTGGGCTGGGCTCAAGAAGCGGTCGCTCAAGACGTCGCGTCGAGGCGTTGCGCGAACGAGATGAAAGACTTTGTCGCGACGATCGATCTCCTGATGTCGTCGCAGTCCCCAAATGTCGAACACCGAACCGACTTCCTAAGAGAAAAGGTTCCAACCGGCAAATGCGACGTGGAGGTTGTTCGCGAGTCTGCGCGCCATTCGAAATACTTCCTCTATTCCCGAAAAGGAGAAACGTCCGAATCCTTCAGATTTGCTAGCGAGACGCTTGTAGCAACGTTTTGGATTGATCTGCGGATCATGGAAATACCGGGCGATTCGCCCGTCATTCATGTCAAGAAGACGGAGGGTGATTTTCAATGAGCGAACGTATCGTTGTGACTTACGGCTATATACCCGGGACCGGCTCCGCCTATCATGTGGCGATCCACTACATCACGGATACTTCTCACAGAGTAATGCGGGCGTATCCTGGGTAACCTTCTCCGAGAAGTGGTACCAATACTCGTGGTCGAGCCGCGAGGCTGGGCGGCTCTCCCACTTTTCGACCCTTTCCCGATCCTTATGGCAATCGCCAGTTGAAGGCGGGCAATCGCCTGCACGCAATTCGAAGCGCTCCGCGCTGGTCCCATCCGGTGCGGCGCTTCGTTGATACGAATACCCCTTGGCGCGCTGGATTTCGAAGCCGCCAAAACCATCGGCAGCTTGAGCGATCGTCGCAGATAGGAACGCTGGGAGCAACGAAACTCCAACTGCGGCAAGTAGGACAATTCTTGGCAAAGCGCATTGAGACATGTGACCTCCATTTTGGCGGGGCTGGATGGTCTTTGATGTCCTCGACCATTCTAGCCGTCCTGACCCTGAACAAAAATCATGCAATTCATCGTTGAGGGAGAAAGCCGAGTGAAAGCAGTTCCAGGCACAAGATGCGTTTGCGTCGTGTCCGTCGTTAGCGGCGCGGCCAGCCACTTGGCTTAGCTCACCCTGCAAAGTTCCAACTGCTAAAGCGTGGTCTGATGATCGTCGGTTTTCCGCTACCTAGTGACGTTCTAAATTATGTCGACCAAGGGAAGCTGCTTCATTACCCGTATGGGGGAGGGTGCAGAAAAACAATTTCGTGATTTCGCGGCCAAGGTCTGCACTTCGATGGTGCCTCCATCTGCAACCCGAAAGTCAGGTCTATGGCTTAGTACACGGCACGGACACGAGACATTCGCCTTCGTCCATGGAGCAAGCCTGGCAACTGTTGGTACCCCTCAGTCCACTGTAATTATACTACCACACATTGGAGGAGTTGGCTTAGACAATAAATATTATATAGTTCTAAAGTTGCAGTTTCATCGAGGGTGTCCTGATGACACTAGGCGCTAGAACCGATGCGGCCTTGGACAATTGTTATCAAGCAATCGTATCACCAGACCTGTGGCCCGATGCACTTCAGCGGCTGGCCGCGTCGATCAATGTAGCCTGCTTGATGTTCTACGCCCGGAATCCCGATCCTAGCAGCCACGACCCGAGAAATCCGAACCGCAGCTTTGAGCTTCTGCCGGCATCGAGGGGATATCAAGCGCTGCTGGAGGAATACGTCGCCAATCAGTGGTATTTGAATCACTATCGAGCGGAGCGGGGCACCCGTCTGCTCGATAGTGGGCAGTCGATCGTCCTTGAGCACGATCTTGCTTCTGATGAAGAACGGAAACGGCTGTCTCACTACAACGATCTCTACCTCCGATTTGGATTTCCCGGTTTCGCAATGACTGGCCTCTCCGCCAATCAGCAACTGTGGGCTGTCACGATGCTCAGGAACGGCAATCAAGGGCACTTTCAACAGGACGACGTCCCGCTTCTGGCGACACTCAACCATCACTTCCGGAGAATGATCTTGTACGCGGAGTCATTGGCTGTCCGCGAGGGTGCCGCTGCCTTGCAAGCCTTCGATGCAAGCGGCACCGCGGCCTTCCTCCTGGGGTCGGATGGAAGCGTTCTGCGGCATAACCAGCGGGCACAGCGGCTGCTCGGCGATGGACTCCTGATCGTATCTCGCCACCTCCTGGCCGCGGACGTCAAAGGCAACAGGGAACTGGCCTCGCTGATCCATAAGGCGACCGCGCGGGTGCTGCCGTCAGCAGTAGAAGGCGGACTGTCGGCTGTCATCCCCAGAGGCGAGCGACGACCGCTGCTGGCAGAGGCTATGCCGACGACCGGCATGATCGTGGACGCCTTCGCGGCCACGAGTGCGATTGTTCTTGTTTTCGACATGGAGGAGCGCCCGAGGATGCCCGAAAAGCGCCTCTCGCTGCTTTTCGGGCTGACTCCGGCGGAGGCTCGCGTGGCCTCGATGCTCATTGCCGGCGACGACGTCCTGACGATAGCCGAGCGGACCAAGATTACGTCGGAAACCGCGCGCGCCCATGTGAAGGCAATCCTGTCCAAATCTCAAACACACAAGCAGAGCGAATTCGTCGCTTTAGCTTCGCGTTTGCTCCCTGGCGGACGGGGTGAACCCGCATAGGTGATTGTGGCTGCATCGAAGCTCGGTTGGTTTCGATGCAGCCACCGGGCCCCCTCACCACGCATTGTTGCCCAGATCGCGCTTGCCGCTCGTAACGTGGACGGAGGTCGGCCCGGTCTTGTTCCAGGTCTCGCAAACCTCCTTGCCAGCGTCTCGCCCGCCCTTCCAGGTGCGGCAAAACTTGTTGCCATTGATGTGCCACACACCCTGGATCGGGATCACGTCACCGCTCTCCAGCTTGATCGATCCATCGGCCGTTCCATCCTTCATCACAGAAAGATGGCCGCTGTAGCCATCTTTTGGGCCACCGAGCGTTAGCTCCTTACCATCGGCGAGAAGCTCGGTTAGTTCCTTCCCGGTCATTGCCGTCGCGGCGAGCCCGGGTCCTGCGATCACTACGAGAGCGAATGACAGTGCTAAAGGCCTATTCAAGTGCCCCTCCATTCTGTGCTTTGTTTCAGCCGGTCAGCAACGTCTACTTCATCGACGCCTTCACGGTCTCGATTCGCGATGAAACCTTGTCGCCCTTGGACATCTTTTTGATTTCGTTGTTATAGATGTCCCCGAGGTACTGGTCGTCATCTCCCGAGACGTTCTTCGTCCACAGTTGCTTTCCGGCGCGGAACCATGCCTTGCACGGAGCATACGTCTCGGCGGTTTCCCCCGCTGCGTTCTTCCAGTCAGCCTTGAAGCAGAATAGGTTGTCCTTAACCGTCCAAGTGCCGTCAGCCCAAGCGTGGCTGCCATTCTTCTTGTCCAGAACGCCAAGGAGTTTTCCATCGGCCATCCAGGTGTAATAGACGGTTCCGAAGTCCACGTTGTACTTGACCGTATTGCCAACGTAGACCTTGGTCGTTTCCTCTGCCGACAAGGGCTTCGCACTCTTAGGCAACTTGCCTTCGTTTTTCGCAAAAGCCGGAGACAGGGCCAAGCTAACGGCTACCGCTGCGATGATGTATTTCATCAGTTCCCTCCCGAAGTTTGCATCTGATGATATGCCAAGCTTACGTTCCGAACTGCTGACGGGCATCTCCCATATGGGGTAGGTGAGGGGATGGAATTTCTCGCAGCCATTTTCGTCGCTTGCTGAGCGCAAACCCGAAGGACGTGATCTCCGCCGTGGCATCTGGACCCTCGAGATGCGGAGACGCCTATCTTCGCGGCGGAAGTTTCCCGGCCCATGAGCGTCTTTAGGACCGGAGGCCTGCCGACGATGTCGCGGAGGCTGGCGTGACCGACCTCGCTACCGATGGCGACGAGACTGTCGAAGGCCGCGCGGTACTGCCGCCGCCGGTTCCAGCGGAAGACGAACTCCTGGAGGTAGATGTCGAGGTGACGACGGCGGACGCCATGGTAGACGCCCATCATCCAGCGCTTCATCAGCGAGAAGACGCGGTGTATGCGCTTGAACCAGAGAGGGGCGGCTTGCCCACGATCTTCGAGGCGTGCTTGCGGTCGGGAATTCCCTGGTAGGCCTGGTTGCCGTCGGTGAAGATCGATGTGTGGGGAGCGGTGTTGCGCAGGACGAAAGGATGCAGCGACTCCTTGCCGTTGCTGCGGATCGGCTCAAGCCGGATGCGGCCTGACCTGCCTTCGTCGCGCCATTCCACCGCGCCGATGACGTTGAGCTTCGCGATGGGGCTTCGTCCCTGACCGCCCCCGGCAGGCTCGTCCTTTGTCCGGAATGCTCGTCTCGTCGATCTCGACGATCTCGTCAAATCCACCCAGTTTCTCACGGTCGGGATTGACCATGGCGCGGCGCAGTTTGTGCAGGAGGAGCCACGCAGTTTTGTAGGAGCCGATGCAGAGCTTCGCCTGTAGCTGAAGCGCGGAGATGCCGTTCGAATGCGTCGTCACCAGGTGCGCCGCCAGGAACCATTGCCGGAGCGGCAGGTGCGTATTGTGCATGATCGTGCCTGCGATGACGGAGGTCTGCTTGCGGCAGGGGGTAAGTTCGCCGTGTTCGTCCGCCTTCTCGCCACCGCACTCCCAAACCCAAGGCTTAGCGCGCAGCTTCCAGCCCTTCCGCGATCCGCAATGCGGGCAGACGAACCCGTCGGGCCAGCGTTTCTTCGCGAGATACGCCGCGCAGGCGTGGTCGTCGGGAAATTGCAGTTGGAACTGCTCCAGCGAGCGAGGGCGGGCGATCATAGCGCCATCTGAAGACAACCTGGTGGGCCATGCGCCTCGATTAAACCAGGACGTGTGCATTGGCGAGTGGCGGCCGCCGGAACCCCAAGATATGGTTAAACCGGAGCTAAAGGGATAAGCCGTTAACACGATGACTTCCGTGACCAGTACGCGCGCGCAGCCCGGTCAGGAAGCGTTTGCATGCCACCGCCGAGCGGCAACGCGAGCGCGAACCCTATTTAGCAGGATTCGTATTCCAGATATCCCGATGCAGTCGCCATTCGCCGTCGTCGCCCTTCTTCCATACGACAATGTATTTTCCGATTTCTTCGCTGGTCTTGCCGTCCTTGCCGGGAATCTTGATAGAGTAGGTGCCCTCCTCATACGCGAGATTGCCACTCTCCTCGACCTGCGCCGCTTTCAGTGTCAAATCGGTCAATCCGGCATCAATCCAGCTCTGCCACATCTTCTGAATGCTCTCGCGGCCGGCGACTCGGTTCTCGTTGGGAGGAAAAGCTAGTGCGTCTTCGGTATAGTGTTGACCCAGTCCTTTCGCATCCTTAGCGGCAAACTTGCCGACGAAGTCGGCATTGTTCGCCTCTATGCTTGATTGGGCTGTCTGGGCACCGACAGGTTCACCAGCGCCGATAACGAGTGCGATGAAACAAAAAGACGCTAGAAAGTAGCGCATCGAAGTCCTCCCTTGGGCGATTCCGGCACTTGTTCTGGCCTATGGGCACAACTTTATACCGGCAGCCTCGTCAGAGCAAACAACGCTACGCGGAACGGCGAGGATGCCCGGGCCGCCAATCCCATGTGTATATTGTAGAAACCAACAACTCCGGCAAGAGCTAGGCCGACAAGGGCGATGAATCGGTTTACTTCGGCATCAGCGAGTGGCGCAAAGCGAACGCCGAAAGCGATGACGATACCGAGTGAGAGAATGGCCATGGAACGGTTCTCTCTCCTTCGTATGGTTTCTTCTACTGGCGACATAATGTCCCTCAACTTTTGAGGATTCACCATGTGTAAATGGTTGTGCCAACAAGTATCCTCAACGTGCTATTAACGACCGCTTCCGGCGCGCAATGCAGTCGTCCGTCGGCGTCGGCTGTCGGCGGATTGCGGAAGCTCGCGGCGCAACCTTGCACCCATCAAGTCTCAGCGATCCATCAATCGGCGTAGTATGGTAACTTCGCTTTCGGCAGTTGGGAGGACGCTTCGCCAGTCTGGCGCGCCGGTCCCCTCTCAATCAGATTGTAAACCAGATTGAGGATCGCCATTGCAACCATCACTGCTGGAACCCAGACCGGCCACAAGAACATGAACACTATTGGCAGATAGCTGAACCCGGCCCACCACAAAACCTTCATCATCCAGAACACCGTAATAACCGCTAGGACGAAAATTACTGCCCACTTTGCTGTGAATGAAACAATGGTCCTTGCAAGCGATAGAAACATCAATCCTCCGCCAGAATTGGCTGTCAGACTTTCGTCGGACCTTGGCACCTATGCCGCCAAAGATAACATAGTGAATTCCGCTGGCGAAGTGTCCGATAGCTCCGTCCGGACAGAGGCTTCGGGGCCAGCGTGATAGAGCCGTGACTATTATTGGCGCTTCTCTGCCATGACGGCGGTTGTCCAGACTTGAAGCACGCCATCATTCCGCAACCGCAGTTCGCCTATACCATCGGCAAGAACGCTTCCGACGTTGAAGTTGAAGGTTTCAGACGGATACGAACAGGTCGGCCTTCAACATGGTCCACTTCGAACGAGTTTGTCTTCTTGACCAGGTCACTTAGCTTCTTGAAGCCAAACGTTCGTGGATCGAAGTCAGACACCAGGTTGGCGAGCTGCGCTCCAACTGCGCCAAGCGGCACCCATCCATCCTCGGTCTCCATCTGCGCAATCACCTTTCTGATCATGGGCGTGGCGACGCTCGGCGGCTTTAGTGAAGGTGCAGCTTGTCCTGCCTCCGCGCCGCACGCTAGCTTCGCCAATTTTGGCTATCTCCTCAAACAGACCATCCACGATCTTCGCCGAGGCATTGTCAGCATCGATGAGAACCGCCAGGCGCGGCAACCGCAATTCAGGCATGCGGAGGCTCCGTAGCGATTTAGGGTACCGAAAGTACGCAATATTTCTTCTGAGAAGATATCCAAATCACGCGATAAATGCATCTTAAAAGAGAATTTTTTTGATAGCGCGCGTCAATTTTCATTGACAGCTGATAGTACGTGAAACTACCAAGTACGCGCCTTTATTTTGCAAGAAACACAACGGTGGATATTTAACGCGCATTCAAGCCTTGCGAGATTCACCTATCTGTTTGAACAGTTGAAACTCCCCTGGGACATTTTTCAATACGATGTGGACGTGAAGCACTCGCAGTAAATGTAGGACAGAGCGAAATTGAAAAATCCAGACAAAAGGCCGTTCATTTTAAAAGAGCTAAAAAAACCTAGAATATACATAACGTTACTCATTTATTTCTTGGGGATGCTTATCGTTTTTTCGTTCAATCCTCCCGAATGGCTCATAATTCTACTCGTCTGTGGCTTCGGTGTTCTCGGGCAGGCCCTGATAACCGACAAGATTTATACTTCCCGCTGGACGAGAAGCGAGGACGAAACTGACAGCAAATTAAACCGGTCAGAAGACATGGGGGATAACGACGATCATGGCCAATGATGAAGTGAATACAAACGAGCAAAATGGGAATGGAATCTCACTTTTCCAAGGGATTATCGACTTGGCGCGAGAAGCGATGCGCGATGATCCGCATGCTATTCCAAACTTCGGAACGTATCTTTCCCGATCCCTGACCGCTTTGGGCGTGTACAACGATTACGATCAGTATAGGCAGCAGGGTCTCTCTCCAGTTACTTCCGGTGTCGTTACGTCGCTGCAGTTTGGCGTGACGAAACTCACCGAAGGTGGAATAATGATCGGAGGAGCTGCTGTGGGGACTGCCGTGCCGCCGATGTCACCGGCCGTTCCTTATGGAGTTGTCATCGCAAATGGGGTCGCTAGCTACGCCATTGGCAACGTATTTCATGGCATTGTCGATCTCCGTCAAAATTTCTATGAACAGAAATGGACGTTTGATCGACTATCTGATGCAGGTGATCTTAATTCTTATCGGCGTACCGATTCGGATTTTGGAAGCGTTACGAGCGGATATACTGGAACTAATACTGGCCTCGACACGCCGCGTGAACTAAACGCAGGTTCGCTCCCTTCCACCCTCCCGACCTCAGTGGATACTTCCACGACGCCAACGGTCCAACTGTGGGACTTGCCGATTGCTACTCCCTACACGTTCGGTCCCACTCCGACCGTAACGCCCATTGTTCCTCCTCCTGCTCCCGTTCCAGTGATCCAGGACCCCCAAACCCGGTGGAACGAGTCCACCGGAGAAAGTTCATCCGGTCGGAGAGGTTCGATCAACGACGGCGGTCACGGCTCAGCATCAGGGGATTACTCGAGCGGTGGCAGTTATGGCTCTTCATCGAATGGGAACGGCGGACGCACGTCCAGCGGTGGCAAGTCGGGCGGGTTCCAGTCGACACCGTCGACCGGTCCAACTCCGACGTCCAGACCGAACACGTCTTATTCAGAACGCTCATTTCCGGGTAAAGAAAAAGATGATCACATTTCTCAGTCACGTTCGCAACCGGATCATCCCCATACTCGTACTCCGAACTACGGCGGTGCTTACTACCCAGTTCTCCTCGACATCTCCGGCAATGGCCTGAGCATCGACGATCTCTCGTCCTCGTCGAAGTTCCTCGATCTAGCCGGCGACGGCTACGCGACGCGCACTGCGTGGGCTGGCCAGGGCAACGGCGTCCTGGTCCTGGACGCTGACGGTGACGGCAAGATCAGCCGCTCCAATGAATTCGCGTTTACGGAATGGGATTCCACCGCCAAGACTGACTTCGAAGCACTGAAGCATGTCTTCGACACCAACGGTAACGGCAAGCTGGATGCCGGCGACGCGCGCTGGTCGGAGTTCCGGGTCGAGGTCAATGGTCAGTTGGTGACGCTTGACAGCCTCGGCATCACTTCGATCGACCTGACGCCAACCGGCAGCGGTCAAAGCTTTGCCGACGGCTCGGCAATCACCGGCACGACGACGTTCACGCGCTCTGATGGCACGACCGGGATTGCCGGCGACGCGATGCTGGCGGTCGACGGAAACAAATATATCATCCGCACGACGAGCGCCACACAGGCTAACGGTTCGGTCGCAAAGGACATTCTCGGTTACAATGCCGACGGCAGGCTTGCCTTCCACGAGGTCGTGACGACAAGTGCCGACGGCAACTTGGTTACCACGCAGTTCGACGACGACGGCAACGGCACCTTCGACCGCTCGCAGACAATCGCAACGTCGGTCGCCACCGACGGCGTCCGCAGCAAGGTGGTCTCCAACGTCAATGCCGACGGCTCGTTGGCCGACCGCACGACCACGGTGACCAGCGCCGACCTGAAGACCGTGACGACGAGCCTCGACCAGGACGGCGACGGCGTGATCGACGAGCGCCAGGTCTTCATCGCGCATGCCGACGGTTCCTCGACCACGACGACGCAGTCGCTGAGCCTCAATGGCACGGTGCTGCAGCAAGTGGTGATCGAAGCGACTGCCGATGGACTGACGAAGACCAGCACCGTCGACCTCAATGCTGACGGCAACGACGACCTTGTCGTTTCCGAGACGACTGTGGTGGCCGCCGACGGCACCCGCACGAAGACGGTCGACACGCGGGCAATCGACGGCACTCTGCTATCTCAGACGGTGACGACGTCGAGCGCCGACAACAAGACGATCACCATTGCCGACGACGAGGACGGCAACGGCACGGTCGACAGCCGTTCGGTGACGGTAACCACGGTCGCCGCCTCCGGCGACATCACCGCCGAGACAACCGTCAGCAATGGCGACGACTCGCTGCGGAGCAAGTCGATCACCGTGACCAGCGCCGACGGCCTGTCGAAGACAGTCTCCTCCGACGTGACCGGTGACGGTAACATCGACGTCGTCGACAGCGACATCACCGTCGTATCCGCCGATGGCACGCGGACCCAGACGGTGCAGCAGGTCAGCGGCAATGGCACGCTGCTTTCGAAGACGGTGACGACAACGAGCGCCGACTTGAAGACGATCAGCATCGCAACGGATGCCAATGGCGACCACGCCGACGACAGCCTCACCAGCATCACGATTGCCGCCGACGGCACGACGACGAAGACGGTGACCGCGCTCAATGCCGATGGCTCGCTGGTCAACAAGACCACGGCCATCACCTCGGCCGACGGCCTGTCGAAGACCACGACTGTTGATGCCGACGGCATTGGCAATGCCGATCGTATCGTTACCGACGTAATAACAGGCAATCCCGATGGCAGCCGCACCGAGACGGTGACGGTAAAGAGCTACAACGGCACGGTGCTTTCGACGACCGTGACGAAGACAACGGCCGACAGCCTGTCGCAGACGGTGCGGGCCGATTTGAACGGCGACGGCACCGTCGACCAGGTTGCCTCAGACACGATCACGCTTGGCGCGGACGGTTCGCGGACCGAGACGGTCAGCGTCAAAAGCACCAACGACACGCTGCAGCAGCAGACAACCACGGTTGTAAGCGCCGACCGACAGACGACCACGGTGACGACGGATGCCGATGGTGACGGCCATCTCGACAGCCGCCAGGTCAAGACGGTGTTCGCCGACGGCCGCAGCGAGACTGTTCGCACCGACTATGCCGTCAACGGCGCGGTGCTGTCGACACGGACGGATACGGTCAGTGCCGATGGCCTGACCAAGACCTCCAGCGTTGACATCAATGGCGGTGGCGACGATCGGGTGATCTCCGACCAGACCGTGCTTGGTACCGACGGCAGCCGCACCGAGACGATTTCGCTCACCACCGGCGATGGCAAGCTGCTCGACCGGAAGACGATCCTCACCTCGGGCAACGGCCTCTCGGTCACGACAAGCGAAGACGTCAACGGCGACGGCAATGTTGACCTGAAGACAACGGACGTTTCGACGCTGAACGCCGACGGGTCGGTAAACACGGCGGTGTCGCACTATCGCGGCACAACGCGCATCGATCGAACATCGACGACCACCAGCGCCAACGGCCTGTCCACGTCGACAGTCGTCTATGCCGATGGTGATGCCACGATCGACAGACGGGAAACATCGACGCGCACGCTCAATGCGGACGGCTCGACGCAGACCGTCGAGGTAACCCGCGCTGGCGACGGCACACTAATTTCGAAGGCGACGACGGCCATCAGTGCCGACGGAAAGTCAGCCACCAAGACGTTTGACCTTGACGGCAATTCTTCGACTGATGCGCAGGAGAAGATCGCCGTCAACGATGCCGGGGTAACCACGGATACAGTCGAGACCTACAAGGCGGACGGAACGCTGGAGAGCCGTTCGGTGACCACCACCTCCGCCAACGGCCTGTCCAGGACCTCAAAGTCCGATCTCAACGGCGACAACACCTTCGAAAAAGCCGTCATCGATGTCACCACGCTGGAAGCAAATGGCGGCCAGACGCGCGTGGTCTCCGAGTCCGTCGGCGGCGTGCAGACGGCAAAGACGACGCTGACGACAAGCGGCAACGGCCTGACGAAAACGGCGACCTGGGCCGATGGCTCCAACACCACGGTCCGTTCGATGGAAGATGTGACCGTGTTGAACGTTGACGGCGGCACCGCCGAGACGGTCTCCTACTTCAAGCCAGGCGGTGGGCTCGAAAGCCGGACGGTCACGACGGTCGTAGCCCATGGCCTGTCGACGACGGTGGAACTCGATCTTGACGGTGACGGCAACGTCGACCAACGCACCGTCACCAAGAAGCAAGACGACGGATGGGTCAAGCAGGTGATGAGCGATCTGACGACAGGCGGCATCGTCACCGACACGAAGACGGTCACCATCTCGGCCGATGGCTTGCACCGGACCGTCGACTACGACACCGACGGCAACAACGCGACGGACAAGCAAGTCACCGACGTCACCGTCCTCAATGCTGATGGTAGCCGGACCACGACAACCGAAGAGCTGACCGCGGGCGTCCTCAAGAGCCGGACGGTGGTCGACACCTCGGCCGACGGCCTGTCGGTCACGACCCACTGGGACACGACCGGTGTGAACTCCTTCGACAAGAGTGAGATCGATGTGACGGTGCTGAACGCCGACGGCTCGCGCAGCCGCACCGTCAGCATCTTCAACGGCACGCCCCTTGCCAGCCGTCATCTGATCGAGACTTCGGCCAACGGCCTTGTCATCATCGAGCAGTGGGACCTGACGGGCTCCGGCACCTATGGCCAGAGCGCCCGCGATGAGACCGTGCTCAATGCCGACGGCACGACGACCCGGACCGTCACAGCAACCAATGCGGACGGCACGCTGATCTCGAAGACGGTGGCGACGACGGATGCGAGCGGCAGGGTCGTCTCGTCGAGCGACGAGCGTCCCGGCTTCGGCAACCAGACGCGCAGCAACGCCCAAGAGGTTCTGGCCGACGGCACGATCCGCCAGACGGCGACGACGTCGGACAGCAGCAGCCATCTGCTCGACAAGACGGTGACGACCACGAGCGGCGACAAGCTGACGGTGACGGTCGAGCGCGACGCCAATGGCGACGGCATCATCGACCAGCGTCAGCAGAGCGTCACGGCGAACTCCGGTATCCTGACCTCGACCACCACCGACTTCAACGCTGACGGAACCACTGTTCGAGACCGCTCGGTGCGCACGGTGTCGGCCGACGGCCGCCACACCGAGATCACCTGGGACTATGACGGCAATGGCACGAACGAGCGCCAGCGCAAAGTAGACGACGTCGTCCATGCCGATGGCAGCCGCACGACGGTGATGACGGATACCGACCTTGCGACCGGCAAACTTGCCGCGAAGACGACGGTGCAGGTCTCGGCCGACGGCAAAACCGTCACGACCTCCAAGGACGTCAACGGCGACGGCACGGACGACCAGCTCGAGACTGTCACGATTGATGCGACCGGCGCGACGAAGTCTGTCGTCACGAACAACGCCACGGCCCGTAGCGCCTCCTACCTGACGGCCGGCGGCGTCTACTGGACGCAGGCGATCGCCGCGAAGTCGGAGACGACAACATCGATCGACGGCCGCAGCAAGACCATCCGCTACGACTACGACGGCGACGGTGTCTTCGAGGTGACGATGCAGTCGGTACGGCAGGTCGACGGCTCCATCGTCACCAGCGTGACCGAAACAGGCGCGACTGTCGCCACCGGCACGATTAGCACCAGCGCCGACGGTCTGATCACCAAACTGGTCAAGGACACCGGCAACAACGGCAGCACAGACCACACCGAGACATCCGTCACCCATGCCGATGGCTCGGTCACTTTGACCAAGGTCGACTTCAATGCCGGCACGCTGACGCAGTCGGTTGTCGACACAGTCAACACGCTCGGTTCGCTCACATTGCGCGTCACCTCGGACGGCCAGGGCCGCAAGACGAGCCAGGTCACCATTGCCACCGACGGCAGCTCGGAAACGACGGCCTTCGATGCGGCCAGCGGCCAGCCCCTCAGCATCACCCGCGCCAACAAGGCAGGCATTCTGACTTCCGCGACGCTCTACGATCCGCTGAACGCCCAGCCCTGGAGCAGGGTCGAGCAGCAATTCGACGCCACAGGCAAGAAGGTGTCGGAGGTCCAGTACAAGGATGACGGCACCCGCGCGGAGATCACCTTCACGGCAACAGGCGACCAACAGCAGATCAAGTTCTACAGCGCCACCAACATTCTGACCGGCACGACCGAGTTCGATACGGCCAATGCCAACACGTGGACGAAAGTTGAAAAGACCTACGACGCGAAAGGGCAGGTGACGGTGCAGGTCACCACCAACGACGACGCCACCAAGGTGCAGATCAACTACGATCGAGCCAATGCCCAGACCTGGTCGACCTACCAGCAGAACTTCGATGCAGGGGGGCACCCGACCTTCATCGATCAGGCCAACGACAACGGCACCCACAATACTGTCACCTATGACGTCGCCAACACCCAGACCTGGTCGCGGTACGAGCAGTACAAGGACAGTGCGGGACGGCTCGTTACCCAGACGAACTATTACGACAACGGCACCAAAAACATCTACAGCTACGATCCGACCAATGCGCAGACATGGTCGACCTACATCCAGAGTTACAATGCGGCTGGACAGCGGACTGCGGTCGATCAAACCAACGATAATGGCACGCGCTATCGGGCGGACTATGACCCGACCAATGCGCAGGTGTGGTCCAGCATTCAGCGTCAATGGGCGGCCAATGGAAAGCAGACCAGTGGCGTCCAGTACAACGATAACGGCACGCTGATCATGAGCGTCTATGATCTCAACGGTGTGCTGCGCAGCCGGATTACCGATCAGCACGGCACCGGGTTGTACGAGGAATTTAACGCCAACGGCGTTTTAATGAACAGCGGCGGTGGGGGTGGCAGCGGGTACGTGTTTGGCAGCGGCTTCACATTTACCACACAAGTGAATGCCGACGGTTCGATGCTGGCACAGGAAAGGGATTCGGCCGGGCACGTCGTCATGCAGCGCTCCTCGAGCAAAAGCGGCACGACACGCAACGTCAACATTACGTTCTGGGATTCTAACGGGAAGGTCGTATCACAGAGCTACAGTTCTTACGGGGGTGCGATACCCGTGCTTCTCGACCTGAACCACGACGGGCACATCGATCTCAGGCCGCTCGATACCGCCGCCCTTGCGGGCGGCCACGGTCCCACCTTCGCATGGGACCCGAACCTTTCCGAGACTGACACGGCCTGGGTCGGACCTCAGGACGGGTTCCTCGCAATCGATCTTGGCGGTGACGGGTTGATCGATCAAGCTAAGGAACTCAGCTTCGGCTCGTGGGCGACGGAGGAGCAGATTGCAGCAAACGGCGGAGATGTTTCCGACCTTGACGGCCTGCGGCTCGTCTTCGACAGCAACCACGACAACGTGCTCGATGCCAATGATGATCGTTGGAGCGAGTTCCGGGTCTGGCGCGACACCAACCAGAATGGCATCACGGACGCTGGCGAACTTCAGACCATGTCGGAAGCAGGCATCAAGCTCGTCAACCTACTGCACACGCCGGAAGGATCGCAGGCCTTCGCCGACGGCTCTTCCATCACCGGCACATCGAGCTACGAGACCGTGACAGGCGAGAAGCTTCTCGTCGCCGACGCCACGCTTGCCTATCGGGCGGCATGATGAATGCTGGCCTGAACGCCGGGGAACCCTGTGCCCCGGCCGCAACGGACATGGTGTGATCGCCACACATGTCCGTTGCCTTCGTTGACGAAGAGAACCACCGACGACTTTGTTCGTCAGCGGCGCGTACGTTGTGTAAGGATGGAATGGCTGTCCACTTTGGTGGCGACGTTCACGCCTCGCAGCAGATTGTACTGACCCCTCTATTCGGTGTCCAATAAGCGCAGAAAAATTCCCGGTTTGCGAGAAATTTTCTCAATATGCAAGCGACCATGTTGACAATGGATGTCCGGCTGAAATAGCAAAAGATGAGTATTTGCTAACTTTGGGCGAAGCGATCTCTCAGTAGAATGGAGAATTCAGCATTCCTGATCATTGCGCTAGCGCGGTAAATACGCCCACCGATTTTATAACGAGGGAATTTTTTCCTGAAGTGACAATGGATTCGGTAGGAAAGCATCTCTAACGAATGTTTCGTTTCGCCCAGCTTAGTGATTGTCCGCGGTCAAAAGCCTAAATGTCCTTGAGTGCTGTAAAATGCCGTTCGCAACATCTCTCTCTGTAGCTGGACCCCTTCCGCTCTTCCTTACTGCACTCTCTCTCTTTTCGTACGGGCGAGGGATCGTGAAAAGAGCCAACAATCGTTCGCTCATTCTGTTCACGACACTTTTGATAAGCTCATTCTTGGTGACGTCGTTCAAGTCGGAGAACGGCGGTCGAGAGTTTCTGTCATTGGTTACATGGCAGTTTGCGACCGCGGTCTTTGCCTATGGATTGCTGGTCATCGCGGAGTTCCGGAGTGGAGAAGACCTAACCGGTTTGAGCAACGAAAAACGCGCCGCAGGAGTACTGCCGTTTACGCTGCTTGTGGCCGCGCCAGCGGTGATCGTGGTGAATTGCTTTGTTCCATACATGGCCACGACATGCTCGGATGTTCGTTGCGCAGTCTTCGAGCGCATCTTTGGATCGCTTAGTGAAGGTTTCCAGCCCTTCTATATGCTGAATTTTTTCTTCGGCCTTTTGCTCATGCCAGGGGTTGTTCACATCGCACGCTTTCTTTCAAAAAGAATTAAAGGCTACCGTCTCCGCCGACGGGTTGAACCCCGTGCCCCGGCAGCAAGGGACGTGATGTGATCGCCACCCATGTCCGTTGCCTTGATTGATGCCGAAGAGAGCGACGACGCTGCTGCCCGGCCACCGCCCGACAGCGGCCTTGCCGCGCTTGCCGCCATTGCCGGCTATTTCCGGATCGCCGCGCGACCGGAGACGCTTGTCCGTGAGCTTGCCCTCGATCGGCCGTCGCAGGCCGACGACATCCTGCGGGCAGCGAAGATATCGGGCCTCAAGGCGAGGATCGTGCGGAGCGTCGGCAAGGACCGGCTGGCGGGACTTCCGGTTCCGGCGATCGCCTGCCTGCGCGACGGAAGCTTCGCGATCCTGGGGGCGGCGAATGCCGACGGTCTCTACCAACTGATCAACCCGATCGACTTTACCACGCGCTCAGTCACGCCAGACGAGATGCTTGCTAAGACATCGGCGACCTTCATCCTGGTGCAGCGGCGCTTTGCCGGTCCGGGTGCGGCACAGGGCAGCTTCGGCTTCCGCTGGTTCCTGCCGTCGATCTGGCGCTACCGCCGCGCCTTCGGCCATGTGCTGATGGCGTCGCTGATCGTGCAGATATTTGCCTTGATCACACCGCTGTTCTTCCAGGTGGTGGTCGACAAGGTGCTGGCGCATCGCAGCTACTCGACGCTGATCGTGCTGGTCGTCGGCCTGCTTGCCGTCGGTCTCTTCGACGTCATCCTGCAGTACATGCGCACCTATGCGCTCTCGCACACGACCAACCGTATCGACGTCGAACTCGGACGGCGGCTGTTCCGGCATCTGCTCAACCTGCCGCTCAACTACTTCGAGACGCGCCCGACCGGCCAGACGATCGCCCGCGTGCGGGAATTGGAGACGATCCGCAATTTCCTGACCGGACAGGGGCTGTTTTCCGGCCTCGACCTGATCTTCACCTTCGTCTTCATCGCCGTCTTGTTTTCCTATTCGACGCGGCTTGCCTGGATAGTCGTCGCCTCGGTTCCCTTCTATCTGGCGATCGGTTTCCTGATCCGGCCGCTGCTGAAGGACAAGATCGACGAGAAGTTCGAGCGCGGTGCCTACAGCCAGCAGTTCCTGGTCGAGACGGTCGTCGGCGTCCAGACGCTGAAGGCATCGGCCGTCGAGCCGGTCGTTGCCTCGCAATGGGAGGAACGGCTGGCCGCCTATGTGCAATCGTCGTTCTTCGCGACGATGCTCGCCGCCAAGGGCCAGAACGCCATCCAGTACGTCAACAAGATCACCTCGGCGGCCCTGCTGCTGTTCGGTGCGCAGGCGGTGATCGACGGCGAACTGACGGTCGGGGCGCTGGTCGCCTTCAACATGATCTCGGGTCAGGTCTCGCAGCCGATCCTCAGACTGTCGCAGCTCTGGCAGGACTTCCAGCAGGTACAGGTGTCGGTCGCCCGCCTTGCCGATATCCTCAATGCCCCGGCCGAACCGCGTCCCTCCGTTGCCGTCAGCCTGCCGCCGCCGAAGGGAGCGATCGGGTTCAAGCACGTCAACTTCCGCTACTCCCCGGATGGACCGGAGGTGCTGAAGGACATTTCCTTCGGCATCCGTCCCGGCGAGGTGATCGGCATCGTCGGCCCATCCGGATCGGGCAAGTCGACACTGACGAAGCTGGTGCAGCGCTTCTATGTGCCGGCGAGTGGTCAGGTGTTCGTCGACGGCCAGGATATCGCCCAGGTCGACCCGGCCTGGCTGCGCGCCAATATCGGCGTCGTGCTGCAGGAGAACATGCTGTTCAACCGGACGATCCACGACAATATCTGCCTGGTCAATCCAGCGATGTCGCGCGCCGCCGCCATGAAGATGGCGCGTCTGTCCGGTGCCGACGAGTTCATCGCCAAGCTGCCGCGTGGCTACGACACGCTGATCGAGGAGCGCGGGGCCAACCTTTCCGGCGGCCAGCGCCAGCGCCTGGCGATCGCCCGTGCCCTTGCCAACAATCCGCCGATCCTGATCCTCGACGAGGCGACCTCGGCCCTCGACTACGAGAGCGAGCGCATCATCATCGGCAACATGCGCGAGATCGTCAAAGGCCGCACCGTGATCATCATCGCCCACCGGCTGGCGACGGTACGCCACTGCGACCGGATCATCGGCATGAAGGATGGCCGGATTGTCGAGGAAGGCACGCACGAGACGCTGCTTGCCAGACCGAACGGTCTCTATGCGCATCTCTGGGACCTGCAGACGGGGTTCAACAAGACATGAACGTCGCCGTTCGCCCCAGCACCCCGAAACGCCGGCCGCCGAAGCGGTCGCGTGCCGACAATGCATTCCTGCCGGCTGCCCTGGAGATTCTGGAGACACCGGCCTCGCCGATCCGCATGGCGTTCCTGTGGTTCATCTCGGTGGTGGTAATCAGCGCGCTGGTCTGGAGCTACTTCGGCACATTCGACATTGTCGCGACGGCGCAAGGCAAGATTCAGCCGACCGGACGGGTCAAGGTGATCCAGTCGATCGAGACCGGCAAGACCACCTCTGTGCCGGTCGTCAACGGTACACGCGTGAAGGCCGGCGACCTCTTGGTTCATCTCGACGAGACCGAGCTGAAGTCCGACGAGGACGGCATTGTCAGTGAACTGGAAGCGCTGAAGGCCGAGATTCTCAGGCGCAAGGCGGTCGTCGAGACCGCGCATCAATGGCAGGCCGACGACATCTGGCTGACCAAGGGCGCGACGATCGGGGAAAGCCTGGACCTGCCCGCCACGCTCTCCGCCGACCTGCGGGAGCGCGAGGCGGCGATCTACCGTGCCGATCTCTCGCAGCTCGAGGCAGCGCTTGCCAATATTGCCGCGCAGCGGGCGCAGAGCCAAGCGACGATCGCCCGCCTGGAGCAGACGATCAAGGCGCAAAGCACCCTGGTCGCGACCCTCACCGAACGCGTCGGAATCCACAATGCGCTGATCGATCAATCGGCCGGCACGCGCGCCTCCTTGATCGATGCGATGGAGACGCAGCAGAAGGAAATGGCGGTTCTCACCGAAGAAACCGGACAACTGACCGAGGCCCACGCCTCGTTGGCGGTGGCCGCAAGCGACGGCGAGAAGACCCTGGCAACGTTCATCGCCGACAACATCAGCCGCCAGGGCGAAGCGGCGCGCCGCGCCGACACCCTCGAACAGCAACTGATCAAGGCTGAGAAGCGGCGTCAGTCGATGACCATCACCAGTCCGATCGACGGCACGGTGCAGGCGTCGGCAATCACCACCGTCGGACAGGTGGTCACATCGGGGGCGGAGCTGATGCGGATCGTTCCCGGCGACGGGACGCTGGAGGTCGAGGCCTATCTGCCGAACCGCGACATCGGCTTCGTTGCCGTCGACCAGCCTGTCGTCGTCAAGATCGAAGCCTTCCCGTTCACGCGCTATGGCACGCTCAACGGCCGCGTCACCGCCGTTGCCCGCGACGCCATTCCCGAGCCGGATGCCGGCCAGCTCGAGGGCGATCCCGCCAAGGCGCTGCAGAGCATCGTTCCCATCGCCAATGCCCAGCGGGTGCAGAACCTCGTCTTTCCGGTGACCGTGAAGCTCGATGCCCACGACATCGACGTCGAGGGACAGCGGCAACCGCTGTCGCCAGGCATGTCCGTCACCGTCGAGATCAAGACCGGCAAGCGCCGCATCCTCGAATACCTGTTCTCGCCGCTTGCGGAGATTGCATCGGGCTCGATGAAGGAACGATGAGCGGAGGAGGACTATCGATGAGGCTCAACAATCACCCCAGGAAATTTCTACGATCAATGGCGAGTGGATTCGCTTTTCCCGTCATACCGTATTGTTAAGGGCAGAGGGTAACGTGGACATCATCAAGCAGACGCATCAGAAAACTTTGCAGCCCCGGCTCTTTTGGAGGCGAGCATTTGCATACCTGATCGACATGGCAATTTTTGAAGCGTTGCTTGCAGTGGTCGCGCTCATCGTTCCTTTGAATTTCGGGATGCCGCTCTTTGAGAGTACGCAGTGCGGAGAAGTCACCTCCGGCCCTTTGGTGGAAAAGGTCGAGCATGAATGGCCCTTGAAACAGGGAGAGAAACGAGAGAACCAACTCTGCCGCGTCACCCAATTTCTAGGCAAAGAGCGTGTCTTCTTTCGCACGACGGTCATCACCGGAAAGCCTGACGGTGGGACATTTTCTTCGCGCTCTGTGTCGGCGGCGCTGGATCAAAATGGTGATCCGATCGATCCGGTCTCGGACCACGCAGGCACGCTGGCCGGCTTGTTAATTGTTTCGGTTGCCTTCGCCTACCTCGGTGCGAATGGTCGACGGACGCTGGGCAAGAAGCTTCTGTCGATACGAGTGGTCACCGTCGACGGTGCGTCGCCACTTTGGAGCAAGACCCTGAAAAGGGAGTTCTTGAAATTCTCGCCATTGATCGCCTTTGTGGGGATCGATCTGATTGGTACGGCAACAGCATCTGACCGGAGCTTTGAGACCATGATCCACACAATGCGCGATGGCACTGCTGCGACCAGCGCGCCGGTATTGACCGCTGTCGGCTTTCTCATCGCGGCGCTACTATGGTGGGTCCTGCCACTCATCAGGTGGAAAGGCCAGATGTTCTACGACCGGTTCAGCGGCTGCGAAGTCCGCAGGACGTGAGACGGATTTTAGACCGCAAACAGCTAGGGGATGGCTTCGGCTGTCGAAAGGAAGGTAGAGTGTGGCCATCGTTGAATCTCCGAAGGAAAAGCTTCCGCTATACGACTATATTGGCAATCCCATCGCCATCTTCGACGGCAGCGATGGTTTGCTTTGCTACAGCAATGCCGGCCCTACGAGAGGACAGATCACTGTCGTCCGCTTTGCGGAGGTGATAAGTCTAAAGGTCCTTCCGGTGAATTCCGAATACCTTAGCCAATACAAATATCCCCTCAAGCATTTTGCCTTTAACGAGATATTTGGTGCCGATGAGACCAAACCGTGGGAGGACGTCGAGGCACGGCTTTGGGCCATGTCCTTCAATGACCTTGTTGTTGAAGTAATGTTCATGGGTGCGGTGACTGTCGACAATGCGGAGACGGCAAATAGGACAGTCGATGCTTTAGTTCGTGCCGTGCGATGACACGTACCGCCCGCAAATCGTGTGATGCACCGCCGGCTCCAACTGCTATTTGGGGTGGCCGGATCGTCATGTCACTTGTCCGACGGGCTCTCTGGTCATGCGTCCCCGAGCATGCCCTTCAAGATGGGATAACGCCGCCATCAGTTGAAGGGCAGGGACGGACGGCCCCTTCCGGCCCGATTGCCTTCATGGCATGAAAGAGCCAATTGCCGCCGTTGCGTCGACTGACCTACGGTCTGCACCAACGGCATGGGGACGGACTAATGATGACCGAGGCGGACACCATCGGCAGCAATCCACGGCAACTGCACGCTAAGGCCTGGGCAGAAGAATACGAGCTTATTGACCGCCAGCTTTCTCCTCTTGGCCTACGAGCCATGGAGGAATTGCATGTGGGGTCTGGGGAAACCGTGATCGACATCGGTTGCGGGACCGGGCAAACGATCTTGCAGTTGGCGGACCGTGTCGGTCCGCAAGGATTGATCTATGGCGTAGATATTTCGGAACCGCTTCTCCGGGTCGCAGGTCAGCGTACGAGCCAACTTGAATGCGTAGAGTTGATTGAAGCGGATGCTGAGCTGCTGGACTTGCCGTCCGGCAGCGTGGATGCGGTTTTCTCACGTTTTGGCGTGATGTCGTTCGGTGATCCTGTTGCAGCGTTCTCCAATTTCCTCCAACGGGCAGGCTTGCATTCTGCTGTTGGCGGCCCTTTCGAGACAATGAACTGGACAGATTCCCATTGCATTCAGCGGGATTTCAATCGCCAGCCGACGAAACCCCCTTTAGCTTTTCAGACGCCGAATATGTCCGCACCGTTCTTATGTCCGCCGGGTTCAAAGATATCGTAATCGCGCCTTACGACGAAGCGGTTACGAGTGGCGACGTTGACGCGATGACGCGCGTGCTGCTGAGCGTCGGCCCGCTTGGCAAAATCGCTCGCGAAAACCCTTCGATCAATTCGGTGGTCGAACCCAAATTGCGAGAGGCACTGACGAGCCTTGGCGATCCGTCCAGGGTGGAATTGGTCGCCTCGGTCTGGATCGTAACAGCCAGGGCATGAAACCCAGTTGGGACGATCAGCGGGGCCGACACTCATTGGTCATCGAGCATGAGCGCCATGCATATCGTGTCGACGAAGCGGCCGTCGATGCGAACACTCCGTTTCAGGACGCCCTCGATTACAAAGCCAGTGCGCTTCATGGTGCAGACTATTGAGTTCTATCAACCATCTCACGGCTCGAGCCACGCCGAATTCCCGCATACCAAGCCACGAGCGGCGGGCCGGAGATGAGGCGGCTCACGAAACTGCGGTAAATACCGTACTTGAAATAGACCGGGACATCCCGGTCCACGTTCGGGCCATCTAGGGTAACCTTCTGCGCACCGTTCACCCAGACCTTTATAAAGCCCGCGGGTGTCCTGGACCAGTTGACGTTGACCGTGACACTCGTCCACCGCCCCTTCATCTTGTCCGCGGAGATGAGGCCGATCTGTTCAAGGGGAGGAAGCGGGCGCATTGGGTCCGCTTGGCGCACCGAAGGATTCGATAGTTCGAATAGGTATTGTCCATTTATTATCTGAAAAAGGACGGGCGGCTTGCCGTTCCCAAACTGGTGGAACTGCCCAAGCTTCGTATTTTGCTCACCAATCGCAGGCCAGTCCTTGGGAATGAAAACCGAGAAGTGGTACCAATACTCGTGGTCGAGCCGCGAGGCTGGTCGGCTCTCCCACTTTTCGACCCTTTCCCGATCCTTATGGCAATCGCCAGTCGAAGGCGGGCAATCGCCTGCACGCAATTCGAAGCGCTCCGCTCTCGTTCCATCCGGTGCGGCGCTTCGTTGATAGGAATACCCCTTGGCGCGCTGTATTTCGAAGCCGCCAAAACCATCGGCAGCTTGAGCGACCGTCATAGACAGGAATATGGGGATAAACGACACGCCGACAGCGGCGGCTACGACGTTTCTCCACAAAGTGGTTCCGTACATGTAAGCCTCCTTTTGCGCGGCGAGCCGGGATGGCCAATGATTGGACCCTCCATCCCGGCTGTGCGCATCCCCTCGAAGAAAGGCCATGGTATCGCGGTTGCGAAAGATGGCATCTATCAAATGATAGAGGCGTCAACGCTGGTGCCAAGGCTATCGTTTAGACGGCGACGTCGAGGCTCCTCATCGGCGATTGATTGACAGTAGGAAAGGGCAGGTACGTGATCCGTTCGGCCGTACCTACCCTTAATCAACTCTCGCTCAGGAAAACTGAAAACCGAAAGGGCCGCCTTGTGAGAATCTGATGACTGACGAGGCGTCAGCTCAGGACGACGGGCGGCGACGGCCTCGGGCCGGATCGCGCGCCGTGACGATGGGCTGCCGCGATGTCGCGACAGCCAACCTGCAGTCCGTCTGGCGCATGGATTGTCTGGCAGCCATTTGCTCGACGTTTCGAGGGACCGTGCTCGCTTCAGAGCGGACTGAAGGGTTGGAAGGTCAGCCATCATCGTGCTGCTACGACCACGACACCAGCGCCGACCATGACCCCTCCGGCCGTCTGGTTCACGCGGCGTACTATGTTTGGCGTCCTGAGTAGCCTGCGAGCACGGCCGGCGAGAATGACGTGCCCG
>NZ_LOKY01000025.1:0-35353 GCF_002211315.1 Rhizobium sp. R693
GCAACCAATCAGCATCTCAGCCAATCTTAAAAGAAACCTTAGAGCGAAGGACTTCGTCGCCAGCAGCGCCGCCGCCCTCGTCAGTGATCGGGCTTATAGACCCTGCCCCTTTTCTAAGTCAACACCGGTTTTCAAAAAAAACGAGATTTCTTGCATCACATTGAATTTTAACGCGGATTTCCAGAGGCGAACATTTCAGTCCGGAGATTGCGCCAATAGCCGGATCATTTCCAAGAAAATAGGGGCCGAAAACGCGATAGCGAGGTTCTTCGCCCTCACATCTTCACAATCAGATGGTCTCAAGGGCGAATGATTTGGGTACGCACATGCGCGCTCATTTGACTTCTATTGCCAAACTATGCACTTTTCGGCGCCAGCCATCGCTGCCCCGAAGACGCCCACCGAAAGGACGCGGATCTACCTGCTATGATGACGGAGAAGATGATGATCCGCTCGTTCGGCAACGAGCCGCCGCTTCTCGCTGATGGCAGACGCGCGCCCGACCGTCGCGAGGTTTCATTACGCTGGCTTTCGGGTACGTTCCTCACCGGCATTACGTCGAGCGTGCTGATGGGCGTGGCCCTCTTCGCCGCACTCGACGGTCGCCAGCAGCTGGCGATCCCTGCCGAGGCTTACGCCAATATCAATGCCGAGGCTCATGCCGATACCGACGTGACGCGCGGCAGCCGCCTGATTGCTTCCGCGATTGCCGCCAAGCCGTCGGACCGCAAGATCATGGAGGTCTCGACCGTTGTCCACGAGGGCGACAAGGAGGTTGTCCGCCGCCAGCCCTTCGCACGTGTGAAGATGACGCTGGCCGCCAACCACGTCGCGACCGAGGACTATCCGAGCTTCAACCCCCTGACGATCTTCTCGGCGGACGAGCCCGATGCACTGCCGAACGTTCGCACCGGACAGATCTACGGTTCCGACGTGGAGTCCGAAGTCAGCCTGAAAACGGTGGCCTATCCCACCACGAAGGATGGTCTTCAGGTCGCGCCCGGCATGACGCTAGACGAGATCGAGGAGAACGTCCGCTCCAACGGCTCCATCCTCACCGATGGTGCAGCCCAGGTAGCGGCACTCTACTATGTCGACCCCCGGCGCTTCTCTACCGATGACAACGACGTTGACCTGACAGCCGGCCTGACGGCGCGCGTGCTCGAGCAGAACATGACGGTCTCCGCACCGGAGTCGATCACCCCGCAGACGGAAGAGTTCGCCGACGATATCATCCCGGTGCGCCAAGTGACCTCGATCATCAAGGCGATGACGGATTCGGGCTATCCGGAGCCGCAGGCCAAGGGCCTGTCCGGCTATCTGTCGCCAATCATCGGATCGGACGACCTCGAAAAGGGCGATGTGCTCCGCATCGGTATCCTGCAGAAAGGCGAACAGGCCAAGATCATTCGCGCCAGCGTCTACCGCGGCAGCCGCCATGTTGTCACCGTGGCTCTCGACGACCACGATCGGTTCGTCGCCGGCCACGAGCCACCGCAAATCGATGCGGTCACGACCGCCTTCGACGACAGCTCGACATCCATCCCGTCCAACCAGAATCTGCCGCGCGTCTATGATGGTATCTATCGTGCGGCGTTGTCCTACGGCATGACCAAGGACATGACCGCGCTGATCATCAAGTTGCTGGCGAGCAGCGTCGATTTCCAGGCGGAACTGCGCCCGACCGATACGCTGGAGGCCTTCTTCTCCGTTGCCGATGCCAGCGGGCAGGCAACAACTGCTTCCGAGCTTCTCTATGTCAATGCCCGCTTCGGCGATACGCAGACCCGCTTCTACCGCTTCCAGGATCCGGAAGACGGTTCGATCGACTACTTCGATCAGGACGGCAAAAGCATTCGGCAATTCCTGCTGCGCAATCCCGTCCCGAACGGCATATTCAAGTCAGGCTTCGGCATGCGCCGGCACCCGATCCTGGGCTTTGCCCGCATGCATACCGGTGTCGATTGGGCGGCGCCGCGGGGCACGGCGATCATCGCGGTCGGCAACGGCACCGTCGAGAAGGCAGGCTGGGACTCCGGCGGCTACGGCAACCAGACCATCGTCCGCCATGCCAATGGCTACGAATCCTCCTACAATCACCAGAGCGCCATTGCAAAGGGCGTCGTTCCCGGTGCCAAGGTGCGGCAGGGCCAGGTGATCGGCTGGGTCGGCACAACCGGCGAATCCACCGGTCCGCATCTGCACTACGAGATGATCGTCAACGGCACCAAGGTCGACCCGCTGCGCGTGCGTCTGCCGGGCGGCAAGTCGCTGAAGGGCGAAGCGCTGGCAAAGTTCGAGGACGAGCGGCAGCGCATCGACACTCTCCTCGGCAATCAGCCGCCGCCGCAGGTCGCCAGCAATTAACAGTATCCAACAAAAATGGCGGCCGGAGCCACCATTTTCTTTGTCACTGTCGCGCGCCTTAGGCCGCTTCGTTGACCGCAGAATTCCGTGTCCGGAACAGCAGCCGGTCCGTACCGCTGGTGATTTTCACCGTGGAGCCATCAGGCACCTGCCCGGAAAGGATCTGTTCGGCGAGTGGATCCTGCACATACTTCTGGATCACCCGCTTCAGCGGACGCGCGCCATAGACCGGGTCGTAACCCTTGTTGGCGAGCCAGTTCCGAGCATCGTCGTCGAGTTCGAGCGTGATCTTGCGCTCGGCAAGCAGCGCTACCAGACGCTTCAGCTGGATATCGACGATCGCGCCCATTTCCTCGCGCTTCAGGCGGTGGAACAGGATGATCTCGTCGATGCGATTCAGGAATTCCGGCCGGAAGTGACCGCGCACAACCTCCATCACCTGCTCGCGAACCGCCTCGCTGTCGTCCCCTTCCTTGAGCTGGGTCAGGTACTCGGCGCCGAGGTTCGACGTCATGATGATCATCGTGTTGCGGAAATCGACCGTCCGGCCCTGACCATCGGTGAGGCGGCCATCATCGAGAACCTGCAACAGGACATTGAAGACATCAGGATGCGCCTTCTCGATCTCGTCGAACAGCACGACCTGATATGGCCGGCGGCGAACAGCCTCGGTCAGCGCGCCACCTTCATCATAGCCAACATAGCCGGGAGGAGCACCGATCAGCCGGGCCACGGAGTGCTTCTCCATGTACTCGGACATATCCATGCGCACCATCGCCGTCTCGTCGTCGAAGAGGAAGCGGGCAAGCGCCTTGGTTAGCTCCGTCTTACCGACGCCGGTCGGGCCGAGGAAGATGAACGAGCCGATCGGCCGGTTCGGATCCTGTAGGCCGGCACGCGCACGGCGCACAGCACGCGACACGGCCTGAACCGCGTCACCCTGGCCGATCACCGATTTCGCCAGCTCGTCTTCCATCCGCAGCAGCTTGTCGCGTTCGCCTTCCAGCATCTTGTCGACAGGAATGCCGGTCCAGCGGGAGACGACATGCGCAATGTTGTCGGGAGTCACGACCTCCTGCACCATGGCGCTGCGATCGCTGTCCTGCTGCTCCGCTTCGCTGAGTTTCTTTTCCAGCTCCGGAATGACGCCGTAGGTCAACTCGCCGGCGCGTTGGAACTCGCCCTTACGCTGAGCAATCGCGAGTTCGTTGCGAGCCTCGTCCAACTGCCTCTTGAGGTCTGCGGCCAGGCCGAGCTTCTGCTTTTCCGCCTGCCAGCGGGCCGTCAAGGCATTGGCCTCTTCCTCCAGATCGGTCAGCTCGGTTTCAAGCCGCGTCAACCGGTCGGCCGAAGCGACATCCGTTTCCTTCTTCAAAGCTTCGCGCTCGATCTTCAGCTGCATGATGCGCCGATCGAGTTCGTCGAGCTCCTCAGGCTTGGAATCCACCTGCATGCGCAGCCGCGCAGCGGCTTCGTCCATCAGGTCGATGGCCTTGTCGGGCAGGAAACGGTCGGTGATGTAGCGGTTGGACAGTGTCGCAGCCGCAACCAGGGCCGAATCCGAGATGCGGACCTTGTGATGCTGTTCGTATTTTTCCTTGAGACCGCGCAGGATCGAGATCGTGTCCTCGACCGTCGGCTCCTCGACCATGACAGGCTGGAAGCGTCGGGCAAGGGCCGGATCTTTTTCGACATGCTTGCGGTATTCGTCGAGCGTGGTCGCACCGACGCAGTGCAGCTCGCCGCGGGCAAGCGCAGGCTTGAGCAGATTGGAGGCGTCCATCGCCCCATCCGCCTTGCCGGCACCGACTAGCGTGTGCATTTCGTCGATGAAGAGGATGATCTCTCCGTTTTCGGCCTGCACTTCGTTGAGCACGGCCTTCAGCCGCTCTTCGAACTCGCCGCGATACTTGGCACCTGCAATCAGCGCGCCCATGTCGAGCGCCATCAGCTTCTTGTCCTTGAGTGACTCCGGCACGTCGCCGTTGACAATACGCAACGCAAGACCTTCGACAATCGCGGTCTTGCCGACGCCGGGCTCGCCGATCAGCACCGGGTTGTTCTTGGTGCGGCGCGACAGAACCTGGATCGTGCGGCGGATTTCGTCGTCACGGCCAATAACAGGATCCAGCTTGCCCTCGCGAGCCTCGCCAGTCAGATCGCGGGCGTATTTTTTCAGCGAGTCGAAGCCCTGTTCAGCATTCGAGCTGTCGGCGGTGCGGCCCTTGCGGATTTCGTTAATGACCTGATTGAGCGCAAGCGCGGTGACGCCAGCGTTCTTGAGCGTCATCGACGTCGAAGCCGAAGACTCGATCGCCAATGCCTGTAGGAGGCGCTCGACGGTGACAAAGCTGTCGCCAGCCTTCTTGGCTGCCTCTTCGGCAGTCGAAAGAACCTTGGCAAGCGGCTGCGCAAGATAGATCTGCCCGTTGCCGCCGGAAACCTTCGGCAACTTCGCAAGTGCCGCATCGTTGGCAAGGCGCGCAGCCTTGGGATCACCGCCGGCGCGCTCGATCAGCGAAGCGGCCATGCCCTGGTCGTCATCAAGCAGCACTTTCAGAACATGTTCGGGCGTGAACTGCTGGTGCCCCTGCGCAAGCGCATAGGTCTGGGCGGACTGAATAAAACCGCGCACCCGCTCGGAGTATTTTTCGATATTCATGCTGTACCTCCATGGATCGCCCTGCCCTTATAAGGCACAGGCCGATGACTGAGATTGAGCTCCCTCAAAACGGCAAGCCCTTTGTTCCACCACGTTTGGGATTTGTGGCTGAGGAACTTGCGCTGGATATGGTGGAGGATTTGAAAAGTTTAAAGGGGGGCAGGAAGCGAAAAACCCCGGGCCTTGCGACCTGGGGTTCATATTTTTTATCCCGTCTCCGCAAGATGGCTTTTGCCAGCGGACAGTCACTGGCTCACTTGATTTCTTCAATGTCATTGGGCTTCCAAGAACCGTCGAAGGCGGGCTGCATCGGTCCGTAAATGCGAATGTAGCTGAACCAGCCGCGTCCAGGCTGGGTCTTGATCCAGCGACCCTCGCCATCTTTAGGCGGCGTAGGGCCAAAACAGAGATCGACCGGCCTGGATGTATCGATGTCCTTAAGCTCGAAGAGCGAGCGCAAGGCCGCCTTGTTCTGATCGGTCTGGACCTCCGAACGCGTCTGTGCGTCGTAAAGCGTTACAGACCAGAACAGCTTGCCCGGAACGGGCTGCGGGATAGTCAGCTTGTATGACTTGCCGCCGTCCAGAAACGCACCGCTACCGTCTCGCGCGCCGAGCCAATACAGCGATCCGGCACCGGCAGACCGTCGGAACATGGCGGGCGACTACAATTGCCTGTGCGAACCAGCGATCGCTTGCCTCCAGATCAACGCCCATCGGCGTCTCGAACTGCGCTTCGTTGGGAACAAGACCGACCCACTCCCACTTGCGGTCCGGCCATGCGAAGCGATCGGGCCGGTCGCCATCGAAGGCCGATACGATAAGCTGATCTCGACCGACCTTCGCGGCCTTTTCAAGGATAGCCTTCGCACGATCGTCTGGAGCAAACGGCTTACCCTTTTCGATGCCGAGCGTCGCAAGCAGTCCGTACATAGGCGTGAACTTCTCGACCAACGGCTCCTCATCAATGATCCGGTTCAACACCTCCCAGAACTGGATATTGTCCTCCCATTTGAGAGATGTGCTGTCCATTGTCCTGTCGGTCGTATCGATGATCGGCATGGGTGTCGGCTTCCTGGCCGCGCTCAGCGGATAGACCTTGATGGTATGTAGCGCCTTCAGTGCCTTATCCTGGTCGCCGCCAACCGGCAGCGCGCACGGCAAGCAGGACCTTGTAGGTGGCCGACTTCCCGACATAATAGCCCTTCGGCATCTTGCCCTTGTAATCCGGCTTTCCTCCCTTGCTGCCATCTGGGCCAGTGATGCCCATATCGAGAACCCAGCTCTGATTATGGTCGTTGATCAAGCCGATGTAAGCGCCTGGCGGCAGCTCGACGACCATCGGGCCGTCCTTCAGGTCAAGGGTTGCCGATCCGTAAGGCGTGTCGGAGTTGAGTGTCAATCCCACCTGGCGCGGCCCCCGCTGCCGCAGCGCCAAGGCCCCCATTGTCCTTGATCCCAGCCACTCGATTTCCGTTGAAGATGCCTTCAACGGATACCGTCGGATACCAGAAGCGGTAAGCCGTCACAGCGCGTTGAAACAGCACGTCCTCACGCGCTTTTTCGGTGGTCGCTGCTGTCGGAAAGCCTTTGTCGAAGCTGTAGCCTGTTTGGGCGGCGTCTTGCGCCCACACCGTGGAACCCATGAGAAATGCAACGAACAGTGAGGCGCCCACCTTGGCTTTCATGACGACATCTCCTTTTGTCATAAGCGGAGTAGCGTCGAAGGCGTTGAAAAATCCAAGTACGTTACGGTAACGGCCGCGGCGTTTACGCTGAGCTTTGCGCGGTGGTGATCGAGGAAGATGGCCCGCGCCGGTTGTCATTAGCCGCGATCAACTGGGGCATGGCCACACAAAAAGGTCGCTCCGAGGAGCGACCTTCTATCCACCAAATCGGATCGCGAGATCCGGTTATTCCGAAGCGGCATCCGCCAAAGCAGGAGCATCGCTGGGCTCTGCACCCTCGGTCGAAGCCTCGCCTTCTGCAGCGCGGCGCGGACGACGCGGACGGCTGCCGGCAGTGCGGCGACGCGGCTGGCGTTCGCGTGGCTGGCCCGCGGCACTTTCCTCGTCCATCGAAACCTCTGCCGGGATACCTTCGATCTCCGGCTGCGGACCGCTGCCATCGATGACTTCGGGCTGCGGAGCTGCAACTACGGCTTCAACCGGAGCAGGCTGCTGTTCCTGACGCCGCGGCTGGCGCGGTTGCTCGTCATTGCGACGTGGCTGCTCATCGTGGCGACGCTGCGACTGCTCGACCGCACGGCGCTGCTGATGCTCATGCTGCTGACGCGGCGGCTGGACGATGACGACATCGTCGTTGTCGATGCCTTCGACATCATCGCCCTCGCGCTCGACGCCTTCACTGAATTCATTGCGGTCGTCGCGCTGGAAGCGTTCCTGCATTTGCGTCTGTGCGGCAGCAATGATGCGGTTGTAGTGTTCGGCATGCTGCAGGTAGTTTTCGGCGATGACACGGTCACCAGAGCTCTGCGCGTCGCGAGCGAGCTGCGCATACTTTTCAGCGATATGCTGCGCGGTACCACGGATCTTAACGTCTGGGCCGGAGCTGTCGTAGGTCCGCGTCAGCGGATTGCCGCCCTTGCGGTTGAAGTTGTTGTTATTGTTATTTCCACCACCGCCGCCGCCGTTGTTGCCACGCCCGCGACCGCGCTTGTTCTGCTGTCCTGGCCTCATAGATCGTTCACCTGAATTCTCTGTTTGTTGTGGAGTTATGGCACCAACCGCCGTGGCCGGTTCACCGGCTCAGGGCCCTCGTGCCGCAAGCATACTGCGCCTTCGCGCCAACCTGCCGCTTGTTCTCAAGTCAGTTTGACTGATTCACGCATTGGGTCGTGTTCAACCTTTGAAGCTCTCGTTTAAAAGAGCGGACCCCCGAGGCCGAGCTAGTATCGAACGACTCACCGTTCTGTCCTATCTCTCCAACGCGTGGGGTCAACCTATATTGCTTCCCGTGGAAATCCAAGCCTTTTCTTCGTAATGGCACCAATGTCCTGTTCGATGCTTTAAGTTGTCATGCATCACTTGAGCGCGAACACGAGCGCCCGGTCATTCTGGCCGTAATCCTTTACGGATTCCAGAAGCTTGAAGCCCTCAGCCTCGAAAACGTCTGTCACGTCGTTTCGCTGGTCGTAGCCGATCTCAAGTCCCACAACGCCGTTCGGCTGCATGAACCTTGCCGCATCCTTGGCGATGGTTCTGTAGGCGTCAAGTCCATCCTGGCCGCCATCCAGTGCGGCATGGGGATCAAATTTCGTCACTTCGGGAGCGAGAGTGTGAACAACCTTAGAAGCGATATAGGGCGGATTTGAGACAATCGCATGAAACGCGCCGTGGATGTTTTCAAACCAGCTGGACTGAATGGCTTCAAAGCGATCCCGCAATCCGTTTCTGTCCGCGTTTGATTGTGCTGTCCTCAACGCATCGACCGATATATCGCTGCCGACACCTGACGCTTCCGGACATTCGCTCAATAGCGCCAGGCATATCGCCCCGGTTCCGGTTCCCAGATCAAGGATATGGATATGGCCCTCGGTATTTGCAAGATCACGCAGATAAGGAAGCATCGTATCGACGAGAATTTCCGTATCGGGCCGTGGCTCAAGGGTTTCCGCGGAGAGCGACAGCGGCAGGCCATAGAATTCCCGTTCGCCGAGGATGCGGTGAACCGGCTCATGCGCCAGCCGGCGTTCGATCGCTTGCTCGATCATTGCCATCTGCTCTTTGCTGACGGTTTCGCCGCCACGCGTCACGATGGCGGTCGTCGAAAGTCCAAGCAGCCCTGCGACGAGCACACGAGCATCAGCCGGAGCACTGTCGATGCCAGCTTCGGTGAAGCGACGGCGAGCATCAGCCAGCAATTGGGAAACCGTAGGCTCGGCCTGTTTCCCACTCATGCTCATTGCTGCTCGCCGAGTTGCGCTAGCTGGCTCGCCTGATAATCGGCCATTAGCGCATCGACCACCTCGTCGATTTCGCCGACCATCATCCGATCGAGCTTGTAGAGCGTCAGATTGATGCGGTGGTCCGTCACCCGCCCCTGCGGGAAGTTGTAGGTGCGGATGCGCTCCGAGCGGTCACCGGAACCAACCTGGCTCTTGCGGTCGGCGGAACGCTCGCTTTCGGCGCGCTGGCGCTCGGCGTCATAGAGGCGTGAGCGCAGAACCTGCATCGCCTTGGCGCGGTTCTGGTGCTGCGACTTCTCAGAGCTGGTGACGACGATGCCGGTCGGCAGGTGGGTAATGCGAACGGCAGAGTCAGTGGTGTTAACGTGCTGGCCGCCGGCACCAGAGGAGCGCATCGTATCGATGCGGATGTCTTCCGGCCGGATCTCGATGTCGATTTCCTCCGCCTCCGGCAGAACCGCGACGGTGGCGGCCGAGGTATGGATGCGGCCGCCGGCTTCCGTTTCGGGGACACGCTGGACGCGGTGAACACCGGATTCGAACTTCAGCTTGGCGAACACGCCCTTGCCGGTGATCGTCGCGATAATTTCCTTGAAGCCGCCCGCTTCGCCGTCGCTCGATGACAGCACTTCCACCTTCCAGCCGTGAGCGGCTGCATAGCGCTCATACATCCGGAACAGGTCGCCGGCGAAGAGTGCAGCCTCGGAACCGCCCGTGCCGGCACGGATTTCCAAAATCGCGCTCTTCTCGTCGGCCGCGTCCTTCGGCAGTAACAGGATCTGGATTTCCTGCTCCAGCGCCTCCAGCCGCTCCTTCACGTCAGGGAGTTCCAGCTCGGCCAGATCGCGCATTTCGCGGTCCACCGACCTGTCGTTCAGCAAGGTTTCGAGGTCAGCAAGCTCAGCTATCGCCTTCTCGTAGGCGCGGATCTTCGTGACGACGGGCTGCAGCTCGGAATATTCGGAGGCAAGCTTGACGTAGACATCGGCCGAAGGGCCAGCCGACATGCGCGCTTCGATCTCGCCAAAACGGCGTTCCAGCTCGCGCATCTTTTCAACGGGAAGCTTCGCCACCCTTCACTCCGATTCTGCTTGTCTTCAACTAAAGAGGAATATTGTGAGCGTCGGCGAAGTGGGCAAGCACGTCGCGCATCGGGGTCGCCGACTTGGTATCGTCAAGCGCCTCGTTCATCACCTTTGCCAGCGCCTCGGCGTCTAGGCCGAGCAACATCGCCTTGACCGGACCAATAGACGCCGGCGACATCGATACCGAACGGAAGCCGATGCCGAGCAGTGCCATTGCCGAGATCGGCCTGCCGGCCAGTTCGCCGCACAGCGTCACCGGCGTATTGTTGCGCTCGCCCGCACGCACGATGTCGCGCAGGATCCTGAGGAACGGTTTGCCAAGCGGATCGAAACGGTCGGAAACGCGCGCATTGCCGCGATCGACCGCCATCGAGAACTGGAAGAGGTCGTTCGAGCCGACCGAAACGAAATCGACCGCCGCCATCAGCTCGTCGAGCTGCCAGAGCAGCGCCGGCACCTCCAGCATCGCGCCGAATTGCAGCTTGCGCGGCAGGCCGTGGCCGAAGCGGGAAAGGTGTTGAACTTCCTTCTGCAGGAGCTCACGCACCGCAGCGATCTCGGAAACTTCGGTCACCATCGGCACCATCAGCTTCAGCTCGATGCCGGCAGCCGCCTTCAGCATGGCGCGCAACTGCGTGCGCAACAGACCTGGACGATCGAGCGACAGGCGGATCGCCCGCCAGCCGAGCGCCGGATTTTCTTCTTCGTGGCCACGGAAATAGGGAACGACCTTGTCGCCGCCGATATCAAGCGTGCGGAAGGTCACGACCCGCCCGGCTGCCTGCTTCAGCACGTTGCGATAAAACAACTCCTGCTCTTCCGCCTTCGGCATGGTGGAAGCAATCATGAACTGCAGTTCGGTGCGGAACAGACCGATCCCTTCGGCGCCGGAGTCCGAAAGCTGCGGCAAATCAACCAACAGTCCGGCATTCATCATCAACGATACGCGTTGCCCGTCCTTGGTGCGCGGCTCGACGGAGCGCAGCGCCCGGAACTGTTCCTGCCGGCGGGCGCGGAACCGCACTTTTTCCTCGTAGGAGCGCTGATGCTCCGGCATAGGGCGAAGATGCACATGCCCGCCATCGCCATCGATGATGACGGCATCACCGTTTTCGGCGAGCGCCACTACACCGGCAGCCTGGCCGATCACGGGAATGCCCATGGCGCGCGCGACGATCACCACATGGCTCGTCACCGCGCCTTCTTCCAGCACGAGGCCACGCACATTGGCACGCGGATAATCGAGCAATTCGGCGGCGCCCATGGCACGCGCCAGAATGATAGCGTCGCTCGGGAAACCATCCCCCGCGGTGCGGCCGGTATAGCCCGTCAGCTGCCGCAGCAGCCGGTTCGCGAGATCTTCGAAATCGTGCATCCGTTCCCGCAGATAGGGATCGGTCATGCGGATCATGCGCGCCTTGGTGTCGCTCTGCACCTTCTCGACCGCGGCTTCCGCCGTCAGGCCGTTGCGGATCGCCTCCTCGAGCTTACGCACCCAACCCTGGTCGTGGGCAAACATACGATAGGTTTCGAGAACCTCGCGGTGCTCGCCCTCCATCGACACGTCACGCTGCGACAGAAGGTCGTCGATCGAGATGCGAAGCGACCCGAGCGCCTCACCCAAGCGGCGGATTTCCTTCTCGGAATCCTCGTTCAGCAAGTTGGTGACGACGATACGCGGCTCGTGCAGGACGACATAACCGAGGCCGATACCTTCATTATAGGTGTCACCATCGATGGTCACCGAACGCGTCAGGTCTAGTTCGAGACCGGGCTTGGTGATTTTCTTGAGCTCGCCGGTGGCGATCATCTCGGCCAGCACCATCGCCGTCGTCTCGAGCGCTTCGAGCTCTTCTTCGCGGTAGGTGCGGCTTGCCTTGTTCTGCACGACCAGAACGCCGAGCGAACGACCCGTGCGGAGGATCGGCACGCCGAGGAAGGAATGATAGATCTCTTCGCCGGTTTCCGGCAGGTAGCGGAAGGCTGGATGCGATTGCGCGTCGGATAGATTGAGCGGCTGCGCCGATGCCGCGATCGTACCGACTAGGCCCTGTCCCATTTTGAGTTGGGACAGGTGGACCGCTTCCTTGTTCAGACCTTCGGTTGCATAGAGTTCGAGCACGCCGTCGGCACGCAGCACGTAGACGGAGCAGACCTCCGCCACCATGTTGCCTGCGATCTGGCGAACGATCCGGTCGAGGCGCTCCTGCGGCTCCAGCGGCTCCGCCATCAACTCGCGTAGCCGCTTGAGCAGCACGCGCGGACCGCCCGAAAGGTCTCTCATTGCGTCTCAAGCTCCAAAACAAACATCAAAGTCTGACAGCCATTGGCCGCGTGACTTTTCAACTTGAACGCGCGGCAGCCTGTTCAGAATCAGTTCTTATCCAGACCGTAGCAGGAATGCAAAGTCCTGACAGCGAGTTCTGCATACGGACCGTCGATCAGGATCGAAATTTTGATCTCGGACGTCGTGATCGCCTTGATATTGATGCCCTTGTCGGCCAGCGCCTTGAATGCGGTGGCGGCAACGCCCGCATGGCTGCGCATGCCGATGCCGATGACGGACACCTTCACAAGGCCTGATTCGTTCTGAACGACGTCGTAGCCGATCTTTTCCTTGTTCTCACCGAGAACCTTGATCGCCTTATCGACGTCGCCCGACGGGACCGTGAAGGTCATGTCGGTCTTCGAGCCATCTTCGGAGATGTTCTGGACGATCATGTCGACGTTGATGTGGCTTTCGGCCAGCGGTCCGAAGATCGCGGCGGAAACGCCCGGCCGGTCGGCAAGACGGCGAAGCGAGATCTGAGCCTCATCCTTGGCATAGGCGATGCCGGTGACTACTTCCTGTTCCACGATTTCATCCTCGTCACAAATCAGCGTTCCGGGCGGATTCAAGAAGTCACCCATGCCCGGAGCATCGGGATCTTCGAAAGAGGAGCGCACGAAGGTACGGACCTTGTGCACCATGGCAAGCTCGACGGAACGAACCTGCAGAACCTTCGCGCCGAGCGAGGCCATTTCGAGCATTTCCTCGAAGGCGATCTTCTTCAGGCGGCGTGCCTGTGGCACGATGCGCGGGTCCGTCGTGTAGACGCCGTCGACGTCGGTGTAGATGTCGCAGCGATCGGCCTTAACCGCAGCCGCGATCGCAACCGCCGAGGTATCCGAGCCGCCGCGGCCGAGCGTCGCAATGCGATTGTCGGGACCGAGACCCTGGAAACCGGCGATGACGGCAACCTGGCCCTCGCCCATACGCTTGATGATGTCGGAGCCATCAATATCGAGAATGCGTGCGGCACCATGCGCGTTGTCCGTCCGGATCGGGATCTGCCATCCCTGCCAGGAGCGAGCATTGATATCCATCGCCTGCAGCGCGATCGCGAGCAACCCGGAGGTCACCTGCTCGCCGGATGCAACAACGGCGTCATATTCGCGGGCATCGTAGAACGGCGAATTGGCGCCGACAACCTTCGGCGTGCCCTGCACCCAGCCGACCAGCTCGTTGGTCTTGCCGGACATGGCCGAGACGACGACCGCTACTTCATGGCCGGCATCGACTTCACGTTTCACATGGCGGGCAACGTTCTTGATGCGGTCCAGATCAGCGACGGAGGTCCCGCCGAATTTCATTACGATGCGTGCCATATGCCTCTACCACGACCTAGTGCCGAGAGAGACCAAAGCCAGACCCGGCATCACGAACCCTGCATGGAACCGCATGGCTGAAGAGCCAGGAATTGGGAGTTTCTGGAACCCTTCTAAGGCCCTGCGCCCCAAGGGCCCAAGTTGCCGCGTCTCTTAGCGAGTTTGTAGGGGGGTGGCAAGGTGTGGAAAGGAGATTGCCGGCAGCCGGCGTGGAAGGCAGAAGCCATCCTTGAAGTGGACACGCACGGCGCTATTTCTGCCCATCTGCTCTACCTTTCACACACAGGACAGTATGGGGAGCGATTTGCCTTTGGACGAAATGAACCACGCTGAGCGCCGACGAAGCTTGGTGCACCTTGAAGGACTGATGGCAACCCTGAAGCCTCTTGCCAATGCAAACGAGAACACAAAGCTCTGCGTTGCGATGACAAGGGTGCAGGCGCTCTTGCGGGACAGTCTTGACGAAATGGCCGAAGCATCGGCTCCGGTCGCCGATGAAATTGTCGAGGAGGCCGTTCAAATCGTCGCAGAGATTGAATTCAGGCTGACGATGGGCCTTCGTTCTGGCACCGTTCATTAACATACGGACAACAGAAGCAGCCGGTCCTGGCGTCCATGTTTTAGAGGGGATCAAGCTTGTCGCAGCCCGTTCTGTTCACGCCGTTTCGCGTCCGCAATGTTGAGCTGGCAAATCGGATCGTCATTGCGCCGATGTGCCAGTATTCTGCCAAGAATGGCTGCATGACCGATTGGCATACGATCCATCTCGGTCAACTGGCTTTGTCAGGCGCCGCGTTGCTGACGATCGAGGCCACGGCGGTCGTTCCCGAGGGGCGGATCACGTTTGCGGACGTCGGGCTCTACGACGATAGCACCGAAGCGGCAATGGCCCGCACTCTCGAAGCCATCCGCCGCTGGTCCGATATGCCAATTGCCGTGCAGCTTGCCCATGCTGGTCGCAAGGCGTCCACAGAGGTTCCTTGGCGCGGCGGCTCGCAGTTTCCTCCCGATCATTCGAATGGCTGGCAGACCGAGGCTCCGTCCGCGATTGCTTTCGATCCCAACTCTGTGCCGCCGACGGCGTTGGATCGGGAGGGCCTGAAACGCGTACGGGACGCGTTTGCCGCCGCCGCGGTTCGCGCTGCGAGGATCGGCATCGATGCTGTTCAGATTCACGGCGCACACGGCTATCTGCTGCATCAGTTCCTGTCCCCGTTGTCCAATCGGCGCTCCGACGAATATGGCGGCTCGCTCGAAAACCGCATGCGATTTCCTCTAGAGGTATTCGAGGCCGTCAGGGCGGCCTTGCCGTCCGACAGAGCTCTGACGATGCGGGTGTCGGCAACGGACTGGATCGAGGGCGGCCTGGACATCGATCAAGTCATAGCCTTTGCGCAGAATCTTAAATCAAGGGGATGTGACGCAATTCACGTATCCAGCGGCGGGCTTCATCCGGCCCAGCAGATCCCCATTGGCCCCAACTACCAGGTACCGCTCGCGCGCGCGATCAAATCTGCCATCGATATCCCAGTGGTCGCTGTGGGCCTGATCACCGAACCGATGCAAGCCGAAGCCATTGTCGCCACCGGCGACGCCGATCTTGTCGCTCTCGCCCGCGCGGTCCTCTACGATCCCCGTTGGCCGTGGCATGCTGCAGCTGAACTCGGTGGCCAGGTGAAGGCCGCCAACCAATATCTCCGCTGCCAGCCACCGCAGTTCAAATCGCTATTCGTGACCTGACGGCGGCTCGTAAGCGTTCAGCTAGGGCTCCGTGCAGGCTATCGCGATACCGGAACTCCAGCCGCCCGAAAGGCGCAGTTGCATCACGCCACGGAAACAGGCAGCCTGACTGCGCTGAGAAGACGCCGGACATGCACCGACCTGCGTCCATCGCCTCCGACGCAAGGGCTCCGACTGCAAATGACGCGTGCGCAGCAAATCGGCGTTATCATTGGCCTCGCGATCGTCGCAGCCTTTACGGTGCTGCGAGCGAGCGACCCACCGCTCCTGCGGCAGCTGCGCGACATCACCTTTGACGAATACCAGCGCATTTCACCACGCGCTTTCGAGCCGACGCCCGTGCGCATTATCGATATCGACGAGGCATCGCTCAAGGAATTCGGCCAATGGCCCTGGCCGCGCGACCGGCTTGCGCTGCTCGTCGAACGGCTATCCGACATGGGAGCCGCGGCGATCGCTTTCGACGTCCTGTTCGCCGAACCTGACCGCCTCTCGCCGCGCTCGGTTATGCGCGACGTCGCGGGCGTTGACCCTACGCTACTGAGCCGGCTGCCTGACAATGATGAACTTTTCGCGGAGGCGATCGCCGGGCGCCCCGTGGTGCTCGGTTTCGGCCTGACGACCGAGGGTAACTTCCGACCGCCGGTGAAGGCAGGTTTTGCCTTCACCGGCCAAAGCCCGGTCAATGCCCCTCCGCGGCTCGATGCGGCGACACCGGTGCGCCCGCAACTGCAGATCAATGCCACGGGCCTCGGCCATATCAGCCTCAACCCCGGCAATCCCTCTGCTGTCGTACGCAAGGTGCCGCTCTTTTTGACTGACGGTGAGCAACTTTATCCAAATCTCGCGATCGAGGCTCTGCGCGTCGCTCAAGGCGCTTCAACCTACGTTCTTGCCGCCGCTCCCGAAGCTCCAGACACGCTGACATCAGTCAAGATCGGCGAGTTCATCGTACCGGTCACGGCGAGCGGTGAACTGTGGCTATATACCAGTCCTGATGTCGCCGAACGCTATATCTCCGCCGGCAAGATCCTTGCCCCGCAGGGCGTCGATCCGCAAATCGCCGCCGCCATCGACGGAAGCATCGTCTTTGTCGGGACATCCTCTGCCGGTCTGCAGGACATCCGCACGACTGCGCTCGGCCAGAACGTCCCCGGTGTTTCCATGCACGCCCAGACCGTCGAGCAAATCCTGACCGGACACTTTCTCTCCCGGCCCGATTGGGCAGATGGCATGGAAATCCTCGCGATTGCGGTATTGGGCACGATCCTGGTTGCGCTAACGACCTTCGTCAGCCCGGCCGTAGCACTCGCCTGCGGCCTTTGCATCACGGCGCTGGCACTCGCTGCTTCATGGTTTGCCTTTTCCTCCTGGGGCCTGCTCTTCGATCCGCTCGCACCAATCATTGCCGGCTCGATCATCCATTTCTCCGCCACCTCCTTTCGTATCCTCGTCATCGACCGCGAACGGCGCGAAGTCCGCCGCGCCTTCGGGCAGTATCTCTCGCCCTCGCTGCTCTATCGGATTGAGCACACCCGCAATGCGATGCGCCTTGGAGGCGACGACCGCGAACTGACGGTGATGTTCGTTGACGTTCGCGGTTTCACCGAACTCAGCGAGCGGCTGCAGCCGGCCGAAGTCGTCCGCTTCCTGAACACGTTGCTCGATGCGCTGAGCCGCCACGTGACCGCCAACGAGGGCACGCTCGACAAATTTATCGGCGACTCGATCATGGCCTTCTGGAACGCCCCGGTGGATGTGCAGGACCACCCTGCGAAGGCAGTCCGCGCCGCTCTTGCCATGCGTGAAACGCTCGCTTCACTCAACGCATCGGATGCCTTCGGCTTCGGTCGGCAGTATCAGGTCGGCATTGGCATCGGCATTCATACAGGCCTTGCCTGCGTCGGCAACATGGGGGCCGAGACGCGCTTCAACTATTCCGCCGTCGGCGATGCGGTGAACGTTGCCGCGCGTATCGAATCCGCCTGCAAGGAAGTTGGCTTCGACATCCTCGTCTCGGAGACCACGGCCGGCGAGCTATCACATTTCGCGCTCCTCGACGCCGGCCTGCTTGGGCTGAAGGGCAAAAGCAGCAGGGCGCGCCTCTACGCTGTTGTCGGCGGTGAACACGTTCGGAGCTCCGGCGCCTTTGCTGACATGCAGCGCATTCATTCGGAGCTTGTCGCGGCACTCCGCGCCCATTCGCCGGATAGCCGGAAGATGCTCAACATCGCCAAGCTCAAGGCAGTGGAACTGACAGCAGCATTGCCTCAATTTTACAGCCGCCTCGGGCGCCGCGCCGACCACTTCCGCGACAGCCCAGCTACCGACGACGATAGCACTCGGGTGGGCTTGCCGCGCGAAACCAAGTTGCATCTTGAGCCTTAGTAATTGCCGCTGCGGCCTTCGCGACCATAACCACCGTCGCGATCGTGGTCGTCGTCATCATCCCCGTCATGCCCTCGGTGATCACGGTCATGGTGGTCTCGATCGTGGTGGTCCCGATCGTGGTGATGATGCTCAGGCTTGTCCGGTTTATCCGGCGGATCCGGTGTGTCCGGCGCCTGTTGCGGTGTCTGCTGTGGAGCCTGCGGCGCTTGTTGTGGCGCCTGCGGTGCCGGTCGCTCCTGCTGTTGCTGTGGCTGCGGCCGATCCTGGCGGTCCTGGCGCAACGATGCCAGCCCACAACTGGTGCGAATGCCGCCAAGTGCCCCGGAAAGCTGCTGATCTCCGGAAAGGAACGGCAATGCCCGTGGATTGCTGAGTGTCTGGAGCGTACGGCGGTCAACCTTGCTGGGATCGGTCATCCTGCCGCCACGTGTTGCAATCACGCAATCGCACTGCTGACGCAGTTGCCTGCAGCCGCCAGGCCCGCAGAAGCTTGCCGCGCCGTTCAACAAGACGATGGCGGTCGTGCCATTTGGTCCGACGTAGAAATCGAAGGCCGTGCCGCGTACGCCGATGGTCCCGGCCGGCGTCACGATCGAATAGGCCGAGGAGGCCGAATTGCCGCTGATCCAGCGGAACGTCCCCTTCGCCGCCTTGATTGAAAGCCGCTTCACGGACGCGGAATCGTCATAGACGAACTTGTCGATCACCACCGTTGAACCGGCGCCAACGGCAAGCTTCGTGCCGTCCTTGAAGATGAACTGCCCGAGGCCGGATGTGGAGGTTCGAATGCGCTCATCGCGGTGAACTGGCGATCGAACGACGAGTGGACCGGTTTCGCCCGTCACCTCCGTCCGAATCAATGTCGCCTGCCCCACCGGCTCGGCTGAAAACGCCTGCATTGGCCCAAACAACGCAACAAACAGGCTCGCAACGACAGCACCACAGAAGCGAGACATGGTCGACCCCCAAACAAACGATCAGTATATTAGCATATTGTTAACTTTAGCGTCTCCTCATCTTCTTGGTGTAGGCAGCGTCACAGTTCGCCTTACCTGAAAGTTGCTTGCGGCACCGCATCCCCCATCCGCTCTTGACTTCCGCGCGGCTTCGTCCGACTTCACTCGGAACGAATGCGAGGAACGGAACATGAGCGAAGCGGCAAAAAGCACGATCGATCAAGGAGAGGTGGACCGCTTCTCGGCGATGGCGGCGGAATGGTGGAGCCCTACCGGCAAGTTCAAGCCGCTGCACAAGTTCAATCCCGTACGGCTCGCGTACATCCGCGATAAAGCCGCGGAAAACTTCGGACGCGACATCCGCAGCGCGAAGCCGCTGGACGGTCTTCGCGTTCTCGATATCGGCTGTGGCGGCGGCCTGCTGTCGGAGCCGGTTGCGCGCATGGGCGCCAGCGTCGTCGGTGCGGACCCGTCGGAGAAGAACATCGGCATTGCCTCGACGCATGCGAAGGCGTCTGGCGTGCCCGTCGATTACCGCGCGGTAACGGCCGAACAACTTGCGGAAGCCGGCGAGACCTTCGACATCGTTCTCAACATGGAAGTCGTGGAACACGTCGCCGACGTCGATTTCTTCCTGGCCACCTGCGCCCAGATGGTTCGGCCGGGCGGCCTGATGTTTGTCGCGACCATCAATCGGACGATGAAGGCCGCCGCGCTCGCCATCTTTGCCGCGGAAAATATCCTGCGGTGGCTGCCACGCGGCACGCATCAGTATGAGAAACTTGTCCGCCCGGAAGAGATTGAAAAGCCTGTGACGGCAAACGGCCTCTCGATCATCGATCGCACCGGGGTCTTCTTCAATCCGCTGTCAAATCAGTGGAACCTGTCGAGGGACATGGACGTGAACTACATGATGCTGGCGAAACGCGCCGGCCAATAGCCGTTGGGCTCAGACGCCCGCTCGGCGCGCCTGCCGTGAGCCGCAGCACTCCTTGAAAGGCTTGCCGGAGCCGCAAGGACACAAATCGCGACTGCGCCGTTGCAGGCGACCGATCAAAGGCACCTTCACCGCCGATGGCAGCGAGGATGCCACGAGGGCCACTAGCTTCGCCGAAAGGCCTGGCACCACCAGGCGGCGGCCGGACTTGAACCCGCGCCAGGCGCGCTCTGCCACATAGTCGGAACTGAGCTTCGGGAGGATCTTGAACAAGGCAGCCCGACCCGCGCCTGACCGCTCCAGGAACTCCGTCGCAACGGGTCCGGGCGCGACACAGGTTACCGTCACGCCGGTCGCTTTGACCTCTTGATGCAAAGCCTCCGAAAAGGAGCGGACGAAGGCCTTGCTGGCATAGTATAGCGCCATGTTCGGACCCGGTGTGAAGCCGGCAATGGAACCGAGATTGAGCACGCCGCCGTGCCCACGGGCCACCATTTCCGGCAGGAATTGCAGCGTCATGTCGGTCAGCGCGCGAATGTTGAGGTCGACCATCCCAAGCTGGTCGGCAGTCGGCAGCGTCGTCGCCGGACCGCGCAAACCATAACCAGCACTGTTGACCAAAACGTCGCAGACCAAGCCGTGGGACGTGAGGAAGTCCTTCAGTCGTGTCGAGGCGTCGGCCGCAAGAAGGTCGAGCGAAAAGGTGAACGCCTGGCCACCCGCCGCTTTCACATCATCTGCTGCAGCAGCCAGTCCATCCGACGACCGTGCAACGAGGACGACAATCGCACCTTCGCGCGCGGCGACATTGGCGATAGCCCGGCCAATGCCGCGGGACGCACCGACGACGACGACGGCGGGGCGCAACGTTTCACGCTGTTGGTCTGTCATAATGCCTTTCCCGACGTCACTTCGCCCGGGATTGCGCCAGTTGACGCCATGCCCCGAACTTCGTCCGTGACCGCGCCGTTCAGGATATTTTCGAAGCGAATCAGGGCGCGGGCGACATTGGCACCGTCCATGACGCGATGGTCATAGTGGATGCGGACGGTGACCGTTCCGTCTGCGGAGATCGAGCCATAGTTGAAAATCGTGGTCAGCGGCGTCATCGGATTGAGCGATTCTGCGCCAAGCCCCGAATAGACCGAGAGTTGGAATGTGCCGAAGCGGCGTCCGCGTTGCCGCCCTAGATTGAGCCCCAGCCACATCAGCAGCCAACGGATCGGGCCAGGCGCACACGCAAATTTCAGCGCCTTGCGGAACTGCTTGATTTCGTGAATCGGCTTTGACCGGGCAGCAAGAAACAGTTGCTCGATCTCGGCTATCGACCGATGCTCCGGGTCTTCGATCGTGCTCAGCAGAACGATCCGCTCGCCCTCGTGCTCGCGCTCGTGGGCCACGGAGGCAATACTGACCGGATATTCGTAGAGCTGGGGCCGGGGCAGCTTGACATAAGCGCGCCGCAGGTCCGGCACATCCTGGCTGAGCAGCGCATAGCCCTTCAGAAACAACACCGTCCAGGATGTCTTGCTCTGTTGCGCCATCCGCGCCTGTTGCAATGGCCCGAGGTTCATCTGTCGCTGCACCGTCACGCGCGGCACACCGATCGAGAACCGCATCAGGTCCCCAACCAGCCGTCGTGATGGTGATAGTTTGATGGCACGTCCCCGCATCAGGCGTCCTCTAGTAGATGTAGGGGATAATTCGCTTCGTCCGGTCCATGTAGGCGCGATACTCGGGGCCGAAAATCTCCAGCATCATGCGCTCTTCCTTGTCGACCCGCAAAAAGAAGAGGACTGCAAAGCCAATCACGCCCGCTAGGCCAACCACCCAATTCGCCAGCAGAAACGCCTGGCCGAGCGCCATCAGCAGAAACGACGTATACATGGGGTGGCGGACGAGTGCATAGGGACCATGAGAAATCAGCTCGTGCTTCTCGCGAATCTGCAGCGTGATCGACCAGTTTCGGCCGAGCGCCTTGTGAGTCCTGCGGAAGACCCACATAGCCGAGCAAAACAATACCGCGCCGAGGATCACCGCCCATAGATGCGCCGTATAGTCGGCAGCTTCAGGCTTCCCCGTGGCGACATAAAAACCGGGAACGAACGCTAATCCTATGAGCGCGGCCGAAAGACCAAGCACTTCTACTCCCGAGCGACGGTCGCTCACAACCCTCGTTCGCCTCGCGCGACGTTCCGAAGGATAGCGAATTGCGTACCAGGCAATGATGCCAAGCACCCATATGATTTTGCCAATGAGAGCGACGCTCAATTCAGATCACCGGAGCCCTTCGTCGATCATGTGGAAGCGATGACCCGACGGGCTCGCTCCACACTCACGTATTCATCTCTCGAAGCTTTGTAATGAACTCTTGCGGACGAAGCCAGATGCTGGGCGTCTTGTATCCCATGGAACGTGCGATCTCGCCGACGAAATTGTTGCAATTATCCACGGTGGCCTGCCACAACTTCGATTTTGCCTGCAATTCCCGAATGAAGGCGACGGTCTTGTTATACTCGGCTTCAGTCAGCAAAATCCGCCAGCTTGCCGAACGATAGGCTTCCTCAAGATCGCCATCCGTTGCCCCGGTCGTTGCCGGCACCGGAATGAAATGCCCAAGGACGTAAGGCGCGGCATCGGGAGAAGCAGGCGCAAGACCGGCGACCTGCGGATTGATCATCCCGCCGGCCTTGTTCAGGCGCCCGAAGACCGCATAGGTATGACCGTAGGTTAGCGCGTAGCGCGAACGGAATTCGATGAAGTACTGGCCGTCGCGCTGGGCGGCTTTACCGACTTGCGCACCGTTTGCGTCCGAGGTGAACCTCGGTTGCGGTGGCTTGTCGTCCGATTGGCAGGATGTGAGCGCGAGAGCGATGAGAAACAGGAGGGATAGGTGGCCTTTTGCAAGCGTCATAACTACGCTTCATCTCCGAGATCGAATGAGCACAGACCACCAAGCAAAAGTGCCAGCCTAAGGTTGTGCATTTGCCCGAAGGCAGCCCGGCTCCGACAACGATTCGGGGGAGGGGCTACGAAGTCCCTCCCCCTTGCTCAAAGGTCAGATGTTACTTAGTGATTGGTGCGGCCTCTGCCACTGGCGGTGGGGCTTTGCCCTTGCCTTTACCAACTGCTCCGCAAGCCGTCAGGCTCGAAACGGAAAACAACGCAACAAGGCACATGATTAGGATTCTGCTCATCAAACTAGTCCTCTCCGTTAGCATGGAATAGGTTATCGAAGGCAACGATTCTACTAATAGCGGTAAATTAGCTGCAAGCCAAGTGCAGAAAGGGCACAGTGCCACCTCGCGTCGCGCAGGCGACGCGCAATGCTAACAGACGGTGGCAATATCGATACAAAATGTAAGTATCATATGACCAAAACGCTGGTCCCCACGGGCGCGCGGCCGTAGAGGTGAACGATGTCTTCATTTGTCATGCGGATGCAACCATTCGACACCGCCTGTCCGATCAGCCACGGTTCATTTGTCCCGTGGATACGGAAGTAGGTATCCTGCCCGCCACGGTAGAGATAGAGCGCCGCAGCACCGAGAGGATTGTTTTCCCCTCCGGGAACCCCCCCAGCATACTGCGCCAACCGCGGCTTGCGTTCGATCATGCTCGCAGTCGGCGTCCATGATGGCCACTCGGCCTTCCGCCCGACAACGGCATTGCCCTTCAGGGTGAGACCTTCTTCCCCGACCGCAACACCATAGCGCGTGGCACGGCCTTCGGCCTCGACATAGTAAAGATAACGCTCGTAGGTGTTGACAATGATGCTACCCGGCTGTTCGCTGCCCGAATACGCAACCTCCCGTCGCCGATTGCGGTAGCTGGTGGCACCTGTCGAAGCAAAGGGATTCCCTATCGGCCAACTCGCTGTGGTGCATCCAGAGGTCATCAAAGCCACACAGCCCAAGATTAGGCCACGGCGCGTAATATGGTCGTTGTCCATCGTTACCTGCTGATTATGGTGAGCCCTATTGCCTTCCTTTAGCATCCCATTGTTTTCAGGCCAAGCCATCGTCGGATCGCTCCGGCGCTCTTCTGTGCAGAAACCTCCCTAACGTTGTATAAGTCCTTCATAATGTCCCCCAATGAGAAGGCACCTCTTGCGATAACATGTGCCGCAAAGCTAGGTTGGAACGGTTCGCGCCGTAACGCCGGCGCCTACACGGAGGATTTCAGGGAGGTTGCAACTGTTCGCGTTTGAATTGATCTGGCTGCAGGGGAGCGGTAGCAAGAAACAATGAATCTTGGTTTCGAAGGAAAAGTGGCGATTGTCACGGGCGCAGGCTCGGGGATTGGCGCGGCCATCTCCCGGCAATTGGCTGAGGAGGGTGCGGAGGTTGTTGTCGCGGACATCAATGCCGAAGCAGCAGAGCGCGTTGCTGCGGAGATTCGCGAAAAAGGAGGAAAATCCCGCCATTTTGTCGTCGATGTTACCGATGCGGCGGCGGTTGAAAAGCTGGTTGCAGCAACCGCCGATGCGTGCGGCGGCCTGCATCTTGCGGTCAACAATGCGGGCGTCGATGGTGTGCGCAGGGCGACGGGAGATTACCCGCTCGACAACTGGCACAAGCTGATGGACGTCAATCTCAACAGCGTTTTCTACTGCATGAAATACGAAATCGGGGCCATGCTGGCTGGCGGCGGCGGCGCGATCGTCAACGTGTCGTCGGTGCTCGGTGCCGTCGCATTGCCGATTGCATGTGCCTATACGGCGGCCAAGCACGGTGTCGTGGGACTGACAAAGGCGGCCGCGATAGAGTATGCGCGTCTGGGCATCCGCATCAACGCGGTCGGCCCCGGCTGGATTGAAACACCACTTTCCTCAGAACATCGCGATATTGCGAGCAGCCGCCGCATGGAGGCACTGCAGCCGATGGGCAGGCGCGGCACACCGGAGGAAGTGGCAGCACTCACCTGTTTCCTATTGTCGGAGCAGGCAAGCTTCATCACCGGCAGCTACCATCTCGTCGACGGAGCTTACAGCGCGCACTAATTCACATCGTCGGGCAGAACAGGCAGGGCGGCAATCTCGATGCCCTCTTCAAGAAGCGCTTGCGCTTCATCCATAGTGGTCTGCCCGATGATCCCGCGAGCGTCGCTCTCTCCATAGTGGATCTTGCGCGCTTCCTCAGGAAACCGCGTTCCGACGTCCTCGGAATTGGCTTTGATCGTCGCGACGGCCTCTTTCAGCTTCTGGAACGCGTCCCGACGCATCGTATCCATCGCGAGCGTCTGCATCTCGTCCTTCTTGCGCGCCGTCGAGACGGAGGGCGCCATCAGGAGCTTGGAGATGGATGCGGAATTGCAGACGGGACAGGTCAGAAAGCCTGATGCGACCTGGCGATCGAAATCGGCACTTTCGGAAAACCAGCCTTCGAATTCATGAGCATTTTCACAGCGCAGGGAATAACGGATCAAGCGGCTACGCCTCCTGCGACTTCCCCTGCAACCCTCTCGATGGAAAAATCACGGCCGTTTTTCAGGTTCGGAATCTTGTCGTGGGCGGCCTTGACGGCAGCGGTGTCAATGTCGGCGATAATGACGGCTTCGCCTTCCGGACCGGCCGAAGCCAGCACCTTGCCCCACGGATCGATGATCATCGAATGACCAAAAGTCTCACGCCCGTCCTCGTGACGACCGGCCTGAGCAGCGGCAATCACAAAAACGCCGTTCTCGATTGCACGCGCCCGCAGCAGGATTTCCCAATGCGCTTCGCCCGTCTGCTTCGTGAAGGCGGCAGGCACGGTCATTACTTCGGCCCCGGCAACGGCCTGGGCGCGGAAAAGCGCGGGGAAGCGAACATCATAGCAAATCGCAAAGCCCATTTCGGCAAACGGAAGCGACAACACACGCGCCTCGGAGCCTGGGCGGTAGGCCGCGCTCTCACGCCAGCTCTCGCCGTTGTCGAGATCGACGTCGAACATGTGGATCTTGTCGTAACGGTTGAGGATCTTGCCGTCGGGGCCGAAGAGATAGCCGCGGTTGGCGAGCTTGCCATCATCGAGCGCGATGGCGGTGGAGCCCACGTGCATGAAGATGCCCAGACCCCGGGCCAGCTCCGAACCGGTTCGGACGATGACATCGTTGGTTTCGTCGCGCAGCAACGCCTTGGCAGCCGCCCGGTCGCGCTGCAGCATGCCTGTCATCTCTGGCGTCTGCACATACGTCGCGCCCCGGCCTGCAGCCTCGCGGACGAGGCGCGCCATCGCCGCCGCGTTCCTCTCGGGATCGACGCCGGAACACATCTGGATGGCGGCCGCCGTAAACGTCATCGTTCTTCCTTATGCCGCAAGCAGAGGATCAAGCCCGCCGGCACGATCCAGCGCATAGAGATCATCACATCCGCCAACATGCTGCTCGCCAATGAAAATCTGCGGAAAGGTCGTGCGACCGTTGGACTTGCCGATCATCTCCTGGCGAAGCTCCGGCGCAGAGGTTGCATCGTGCTCGACGAAATCGACGCCCTTTTCGGACAGCAGCGATTTGGCGCGCGCGCAATAACCGCAGGCTTGGCGCGTATAGATGGTGACGGGTGCCATGAGGACTCCAGACAATACAGGTTATCTTTTCGTCATATAGTTTCTGAAAGAGCCCTTGCAAAGGTCAAAACCGTGATGTCCGCCGCTCCTGCCTTGCGCAGTACCTTCGCTGCCGCGGCGACTGTGGCACCAGTCGTATAGACATCGTCGACGAGGATTAGCCGCTTACCGAAGACATCGTTGTCCCGCGACTTGGCAATGGCAAAGACACCGCGAACATTTTCCTCGCGCGCCTTTGCGCCGAGGCCGACTTGCGGGCGGGTGCGCTTGATGCGTGTCAAGGTTGCCGGCAGAAGCGCCTTGCCGGATTGCTGCGCGAGATGACGCGCCAGTTCGGCCGCCTGGTTGAATCTCCGCGAAAACATACGGCTTCGATGCAGCGGCACCGGCAGGATGGCGTCACACCGTTCGACCATTCCGTCACTCGCTCTTAGCATCCACCGAGCCATCATCGGCGCGAGATCTGTTCGGTCGCGGAATTTCAGGCCGTGCACCAGCTGCCGCACCGGTTCGTCATGAAAAGCCGCAGACCGTAACCGGTCGAACGGCGGCGGATTGGCAATCGCCTCGGCGCTGAGGATGCCAGACCCAAGATCATGCGAGAACGGTATACCCAGCACTTCGCAATACGGCCGTTCGATGAAACGCAGCGGACCAGCACGTCGGGCAAAGACCGCCGTGACGGCCGGTGGTGATGCCGCAAACCACGCATCCCGGCGGATAGACGAGGTCCGCCAGTAACCCGAAGGGACGCGCCACAAGCGCCCTTTTCAACTGCATGGAAGATCGTAATCTCCTAAGGCCCATTGGCTCTTCAACCCTGTCACGAAAGATTAGCGCGTTTCGCCTCAGAGGAAAATCGCCTTGCCGCGCCTGCCCTGCAGGATTATTCACTGCGCCATGGACATGATCTTCGACCAGGCCCGCATTGCGGCAAACCGCCATCGCGCGCTTCGCAACCACGACCCCAAGGCGGCGTTCCTCCTTGATATCGCCGCCGAGGAACTGGGTGAGCGCCTTGCCGTAGTCGAACGCACATTCGAACAGGCGGTCGAGCTGCATGGTGCGACGGGCGCTGCGGCCCATGCGGCGGTGGCGACCGGCAAGATCGGGCAACTGACGCGCGTCGAGAGCGAGCGGACCTATGTTAAGGCGGACGAGCCCTTTGTCGAGGCCGCGTTGGAAGAGGTTCCACTGGAGCCGCAGTCGGCCAACCTGGTGCTGGCGCCACTGAGCCTCCACCTGACCAACGATACGCCCGGCGTTTTCATCCAGATCCGTCGCGCCCTGAAGCCGGACGGGCTCTTTCTTGCCGCGATCCCTGGGGCCGGCACGCTGCAGGAACTGCGCGAAGTGCTGCTGGCGACGGAAATCGAGATGACCGGGGGCGCGAGCCCACGGGTGATCCCCTTTGCTGACGTCCGCGACGTCGGCGGCCTGATGCAGCGCGCCGGCTTCGCCCTGCCGGTGATCGACGCCGAGACCTATACGGTGCGCTATGACTCGATCTTTCCGCTGATGAAGGATCTGCGGGCAATGGGCATGAGCAATCCGCTGATCGCGCGCAGCCACAAGCCTTTGACGCGCGCCTTCTTTCTACGTGCGGCCGAAATCTACGCCGAGCGTTATGCTGACCCGGACGGCCGGATCAGGGCAACCTTCTCGATTATTTATGTCTCGGGGTGGGCGCCGCACGAAAGCCAACAAAAGCCGCTTCGCCCTGGCTCGGCGAAGGTCAGGCTCGCCGACGCGCTAAGGGTCGAGGAGCATAAGCTGAAACAGTAGAAATCGGCTTAGTTGGGGAACTGATCCGCGATATAGCTCAAGACGCTGTTGATATTACCGCCAATCGCCTGTGCCCCACCGATGAGAGCGACGGATATGAGGGCCGCAATCAGGCCGTATTCGATCGCGGTTGCGCCGCGGATGTCTGCCAGAAATGCTCTTACCACTCGCATATCCACCTCGGCGCTAAAGCGGCAGTCGTCCATCACGTTGCAACTGCCGCTGCAGCAACGCCAGTCTCAGCAGCCAGCTCCGTTTCCGTAACCCTGGACCACGCAGACGGAACCCGGGGTGTCCTGAAGAACGCTCTGGCGAATCGTGTAGCGCTTGCCGTTCTCGCTTTTCGGTATCGAGCCCGTTGTAATCGTATCCAATTCGGACGGCGCGCTGGCAAAGACGCTCGACTTGGATTTGTCGGCAAGCATCGGCGTCAAGATCAGAGTCAGGGCAACAACAGCGGTACCAAACAGCAGTGCGATGTTCAGCGCACCCGTTCTGCTCGAGGCAGTCGAGGCCTGTTCTTTTTCTCTCACAGCTTTCCAGAAATCGTCGTCCATGCGTCAAGCCTTTTACACACACGCCAGTTGCTTGATTGAGGCCGATATTTGGCAGAAGGTGTTAAACGATCGATTAATATCCACACCCAAATCGGACGCTTGCGGCATAATGATCAGAAATTTCTAAAGTAGATCCTGCAATATTGGAATAAGCGGCTCGTCAGCCGGTGGCATCGGGTAGTCGCGCAGGGCCTGCGGCCTCACCCATTTCAATGCCTGCCCTTCCTTCCCGTGCGGAATTCCTTCATAGCGCCGGCAGATATAAAGCGGCATCAGCAGGTGGAATTTCTCATAGGTATGGCTCGCGAAACTCAAGGGCGCCAGGCAGGCGACCTTCGTCGTGATCCCAAGCTCCTCGTGAAGCTCGCGCACCAGCGATTCTTCCGGCGTCTCGCCTTGCTCCACCTTGCCGCCGGGAAACTCCCAAAGTCCGGCAAGCGATTTTCCCTCAGGACGTTGCGCCAGCAGAATGCGCCCGTCGGAATCGATCAACGCGCAAGCGGCGACGAGAAGGATGCTTCGGGTTCCGTCGCTCATCGCGATAGCTCCTGCCGCCAATAGGAATAGCGGTAGGCCTCATGGAAGCCGAGCCGCTCGTAGAGCGCCAATGCCGGAGCGTTCGTCGCCTTGACCTGCAACCAGGCGGAACGGGCGCTGCGCATCCTCGCCCAGCGCAGAGCCGAGGTCAGGATTTCCAAGCCAAGTCCCTCGCGACGGCGCTCCTTGGCGACGGAAAGCGACATAATGCCGGCGAGGTCATTGTCTTGAACGCAAAGAACGGTCGCCACCGGCCCCGTCTGCGCATCCTCGATCATGAAGAGGCCCGATTGCGGCTTGATCGCATTTATGATCTCGGCCAGCGCGGGCTTCAGTTTGGACGACACGCCATCGGTTGTCAGGTTGGCATCCACGAAGCGGCCGATATCGTGCGTCGGCAGGTGATCGAGCGTATCCGGCAGCTCCGCATGAGCAAGATCGCAGGTCATCACGACCGTCTCGTCGAAAGGCACCCACTGCTGCTCCCGTACGAGATCGATTAGCACCGGCGAAGCGAGCGGCGTCTGACGAAGAACAGCCGGGCGACCATAGGCTTCGAACTTGCGGCTTGCCTTCGCGAGCCGGATCTCGACATCGCGGTGATCGGACGGATCGAGCGGCACGATTGAATTCAGCCGATTGGACGGATGCCCAGCCGTCAGCCGTATCTGCCAGCTGCCGTCATACTGCACGGACGAGGCCGGCCAGGCTCGAAAGCCAACGGCCTCCAGCCTGCGCACGAGCGGCAGATTTGCCTTCTTGGGTAATGCTTCAGTCAATGGAAGATCAGCTCCGGTAGTCACCGTTGATGGCGACATACTCCTTTGTAAGGTCGCACGTCCAGACCGTGGCGACGCCGTTTCCGAGACCGATGTCCACCTTCACAGGAATATCCTGCTGTCTCATCACGTTGGTCGCGGCTTCCTCGGAATAGCCGGCGTCGCGCTCGCCATTGACGGCGACCCGTACGTCGCCGAACCAGATCGCCAACCGATCGCGATCGGCCATTTCGCCAGACTTGCCGACCGCCATGACGATGCGGCCCCAGTTTGCGTCCTCGCCGGCGGCCGCCGTCTTGACGAGCGGCGAATTGGCAATCGACAACGCGATCTTCTTGGCCGCGGCATCGCTCTCGGCGCCGGTCACAGTGATCTCGAGCATCTTGGTCGCGCCCTCGCCATCGCGAACGACCTGCAGCGCAAGATCCTTGAGGAGATCGTTGAGGGCAGCGCGGAACGAGCCGAGGCGCTGGTCGTCCGCCTTCTCGACACGGACCTGACCGTCCTCGGCGGCCGCACCCGTTGCAAACAGCATCAGTGTGTCCGACGTCGAAGTATCGCTATCGACCGTCATAGAATTGAACGTCGGATCGACACCCGCGGACAGGAGCGACTGCAGGGCAGCGGGAGCGATATCTGCATCGGTGACGACGAAAGAGAGCATGGTCGCCATATCGGGCGCAATCATGCCGGCACCCTTGGCGATCCCGTTGATCGTCACCTTCACGCCGCCGATTTCGGCAGTGCGGGTCGCGACCTTCGGATAGGTATCGGTGGTCATGATCGCCTTGGCCGCCTCGAACCAGAAGTCGCCGGTCGCGTCCTTGTACATCTGATCGAGAACGCCAGAAAACTTGGTGGCATCCAGCGGTTCGCCGATAACGCCGGTGGACGCGAGGTAAACCTCGTTCTCGCCGCAGCCAACAGCAATCGCCGCCGACTTCGCGGTCAGGGCCGTCGCCTCGCGGCCTTTCAGGCCAGTGAAGGCATTCGCATTTCCGGAGTTGACGACGACGGCACGCGCTGCGCCATGCGGCAGGTTTGCGCGGCAGAAATCGACCGGCGCCGAGGGGCACTTCGAGCGGGTAAAGACACCCGCCACTGCCGCCGGCTTGTCAAACACCATCATCAGTACATCGGTGCGGTTCTTGTACTTGATGCCGGCTGATGCAGTCGCCATGCGTACGCCACGCAAATCGGGCATCGTGGCATAGGATTTCGGAGCGAGCGGAGAAACGGAACCGGACATGGCGATCGACCTGATGGCTGAATGGATTTCCGGGCGAAGTGTAGCCAGCTCGCTCAGCGGAAATACGACAACGAATAGTGAAGGGCCCGGGAAGAACCGGGCCCTACCTTTTAGATTTTACTGCTGCGGCTGCGGCGCGGGCTCACCGCCCGGCTGCGGCTGCTTGTTGGCATCTTCGTAGCCCTTGCGCAGCGCCTCGTCGGTGATGTCAACCTTGGACTTTTCCTTGGCGGCAGCAAGAAGCGCGAGATACTTGTCGCGCATGACAAGCTGGCGAACCTGATCCTTGACCTGATCGAAGGCCGGCGGAGCGGCATCGCGCTTATCCTCGACGAGGATCACGTGATAGCCGAAGTCGGTCTTCACCGGTGTCTTGGTGTAGGTGCCCTTTTCAAGCGCGAAGGCGGCCTCCTCGAATTCCTTCACCATGCGGCCCTTGGTGAAATAGCCAAGATCACCACCGTCGGCCTTGTTCGGATCGGTGGACTTTTCCTTGGCGAGATCCGCGAAGTTCTTACCGGCGTCGAGCTGCTTGATGACTTCCTTGGCCTCGTCCTCGGTCTTCACGAGGATGTGGCGGGCGTGCACTTCTTCCTGCTTCGGCAGAGCAGCGACTTCCTTGTCGTAGCGCGCCTTGACTTCCTCATCGGTAACCGTGTCGACAACGTGCTTCTTGAAATAGGCGTTGTGCAGTTCGCGATCGGCGAGATACTGCATGCGCTTCTTGAATTCGGCAGTCTGGTCGAGCTTTTCGGCAATCGCGTCCTGCGCCAGCAGCTTGACGTCGATGGCGGCGGACAGAGCGGCGATCTTCTTCTGGTCCTCCGGCAGCTGCGCAAGCTGCGGGTCGAGATTGGCGACGGCCAGATCGAGATCGGACTGATGAATCTCGACATCGCCGACCTTGGCAATGACGGCATCCGGCTTGTCTTCCGCACGGACAGGCGCCTGGAACGCAACGAAAGTTGCGAACGCCATCACAGCGATTTTGTTGTAGTTCAACATCAAATAACCCTTCACAGTTAAACCCACCGGCTTCAACGTCGTGAATCCAGCCTGAAACAGCCATCAACACCGGAATGTGGCCTTTCTATATCAGCCAAATCCGTTGACATCATTCGACCCCCCTCTTATCTGTCACGCAACCTCGCGTCCAGAACAGTTTCCTGGCGTTTCGAGACGTGTGCCTGAAATTCGGCCGGGCAGCGGATAAGAAAAGCCGGGGAATATTATTGAGAAAGGACCAGTCATATGGTCAGCTTTGGCGGTATAGCCCGCAAAATATTTGGCTCTGCCAATGACCGCCGCGTGCGGTCTTTCCAGCCGAACGTCGCAGCCATCAACGCCATCGAAGAGAAAACGAAGGCCCTGAGCGACGAACAGCTGGCTGCCCAGACCGTCGAATTCCGCAAGATGTTGGCAGACGGCAAGACACTGGACGATATTCTCGTGCCCGCTTTCGCCGTTGTGCGCGAGGCGTCGCGCCGCGTCCTTGGCCTGCGACCTTTTGACGTACAGCTGATCGGCGGCATGATCCTTCATAGCGGCGACATCGCGGAGATGAAGACCGGTGAAGGCAAGACGCTCGTCGCCACGCTGCCGGTCTATCTGAACGCACTCGCCGGCAAGGGCGTGCATGTCGTCACCGTAAACGACTATCTCGCCCGCCGCGACGCCGCCACGATGGGCAAGATCTACGGCTTCCTTGGCCTGACCACGGGCGTCATCGTTCACGGCCTGTCGGACGAAGAGCGCGCTGCCGCCTATAATTGCGACATCACCTACGCGACCAACAACGAACTCGGCTTCGATTATCTGCGCGATAATATGAAGTACGAGAAGAGCCAGATGGTCCAGCGCGGTCATAACTTCGCGATCGTCGACGAAGTGGACTCGATCCTCGTCGACGAAGCACGTACGCCGCTGATCATCTCCGGTCCGCTCGACGACCGCTCCGATCTCTACAACACGATCGACGCCTTCATTCCGCTTCTGTCGGAAGGCGACTACGAGATCGACGAAAAGCAACGCTCTGCCAATTTCTCCGAAGAAGGCACCGAAAAGCTGGAGAACCTGCTGCGTCAGGCCGGCTTGCTGAAGGGCGCTTCGCTTTACGACATCGAGAACGTGGCCATCGTCCATCACGTCAACAACGCGCTCAAGGCCCACAAGCTGTTCCAGCGCGACAAGGACTACATCGTCCGCAACGACGAGATCGTCATCATCGACGAGTTCACCGGTCGCATGATGCCGGGCCGCCGCTATTCGGAAGGTCAGCACCAGGCGCTGGAAGCGAAGGAAAAGGTGCAGATCCAGCCGGAAAACCAGACGCTGGCGCAGATCACCTTCCAGAACTACTTCCGCATGTATGACAAGCTCGCCGGCATGACCGGTACGGCGCAGACGGAGGCCGAAGAATTCGGCAACATCTACGGCCTCGACGTCGTCGAAGTGCCGACCAACCTGCCGATCCAGCGTACCGACGAGGACGACGAGGTCTACCGGACGTTCGAGGAGAAGTACAAGGCGATCATCGCCGAGATCGCGGACGCGCAGAAGCGCGGCCAGCCGGTTCTTGTCGGCACGACCTCGATCGAAAAGTCCGAATATCTGGCCGATCTCATGCGCAAGCAGGGCTTCAAGGACTTCCAGGTTCTGAACGCCCGCTACCACGAGCAGGAAGCCTATATCGTCGCGCAGGCCGGCGTGCCGGGTGCGGTAACGATCGCGACCAACATGGCAGGACGCGGTACCGACATTCAGCTCGGCGGCAACCCTGAAATGCGTGTCGAGCGTGAGCTTGGCGAAGTAGAGCATGGTCCGGAACGCGACGCAAAAGCCGAAGCGATCCGCGAAGAGATCAAGCAGCTCAAGGAAAAGGCACTCGCAGCCGGTGGCCTCTACGTCATCGCGACCGAGCGCCACGAAAGCCGCCGCATCGACAACCAGTTGCGCGGCCGTTCCGGTCGTCAGGGCGACCCGGGCCGCTCGAAGTTCTACCTGTCGCTTCAGGACGACCTGATGCGCATCTTCGGCTCCGACCGCATGGACAGCATGCTGCAGAAGCTCGGTCTCAAGGAAGGCGAAGCGATCGTCCATCCCTGGATCAACAAGGCTCTCGAGCGCGCGCAGAAGAAGGTCGAAGCCCGCAACTTCGATATCCGCAAGAACCTCCTGAAGTACGACGACGTTCTGAACGATCAGCGCAAGGTGATCTTCGAACAGCGCCTCGAACTGATGGAATCGCCGAACATCTCCGAAACCGTTTCCGATATGCGCCGTGAGGTCATCGAAGACCTCGTCGAGAAGCATATTCCGGAACGCGCCTATGCCGAGCAGTGGGACGCGGCAGGCCTGAAAGAGCGGACCGCCGCCCTGCTCAATCTCGATATGCCCATCGAAGACTGGGTGAAGGAAGAAGGCATTGGCGAGGACAACATTCGCGAACGCCTGACGGAAGCGTCGAATGCGGCCTTCACCGAGAAGACCGAGCGCTTCGGTCCCGATATCATGCATTACGTCGAGCGCTCGGTCGTGATGCAGACGCTCGACCACCTGTGGCGCGAGCATATTGTCAACCTCGACCACCTTCGCTCCGTCATTGGCTTCCGCGGCTATGCACAGCGCGATCCGCTGCAGGAATACAAGTCGGAAGCGTTCGAGCTCTTCACCTCGCTCCTCAACAACCTGCGCGAAGCAGTCACAGCACAGCTGATGCGCGTCGAACTCGTGCAGCAGGCGCCGGCCGAGCCGGAACCGCCATTCATGCAGGCGCACCATCTCGATCCGAATACCGGTGAGGACGATTTCGCGCCCGCTTATTTGGCTTCGGAAGTTGTTGTTGCCCCGGAAAACCGCAATCCGGCCGATCCTTCAACCTGGGGCCATGTTGGCCGCAACGAGGCCTGCCCCTGCGGCTCCGGCAAGAAGTTCAAGCATTGCCATGGTGCCTTCGCACAGGCCTGAGGCTGGCCGCAGCCAAACACTTTGAAATGCCGCCTTCGGGCGGCATTTTCTTTTGTGGAAACCGCGTTTCACTTTAAGCGCTGGCTGGGCTTCGCCCGTTACATGGGGTAATCGCGGGAGCGAGCCGCCGCTCTGGGCGCCAGATTGGTCACGGTAGTGAATAGCAAGGTGGTTGTTCCCCGATAAGATGGAAATACGGGCTCACGACTGGATGCCGGG
>NZ_LOKY01000026.1:0-30854 GCF_002211315.1 Rhizobium sp. R693
AACTTCATCTTGCCAATGCGATGGCGGCGAGCGGCATTGTGTTTGAAAGGCATCGTTGCAAAAAACCAGTTATTGCACTTGCCGCTCATCTACGCCAACGCAATTAACGATCCGCGCACCAAGGTCGACATCGACGCATTCAAGATCGAGAGATGGGACGTCAGCCGCCTCCCCGTCTGCAACGTTTACTTCGCCGGCGGAACCGTTCGCGTTAATCTCGAGGCCTACCGCAAGCGGCAGGAGCAGATCGCGAACTTCATCGCTCGTTCCATACCCGCCGACATCATCGCCTTCCAGGAAGTCAGTGGCGAGCAGTCAGTCCGGGAAGCTGCGGGTCCTCGCGACGGCAAGGAAGGCGGTGAGTTCGTTGATCTGGTCGCGTGGCATTGCTGAGCTTACTTCACAAACACATCAAGTTTACAGATCCTAATCTAATCGCAATAGGCAACGCGTGCTAGCCTCATCGCGATCGCGGAGTTACCGGCAACAGGGAGATGAGCCATGTCACGCATCGTCATTATCGGGGGAAGCGGCCATGTCGGCAGCTACCTAGTGCCGGCGCTGGTCGAGCGCGGCCATGAAGTCGTCAATGTCAGCCGCGGCGCCGCCCGACCCTACCGCCCTCACGACGCCTGGAGCCGCATCGAGCATATCGCGCTCGACCGCGCGGAGGAGGAGAAATCCGGAGAGTTCGGCAAGAAGATCGCAGCCCTTGAGGCCGATATCGTCATCGACATGATAACCTTCGATCTCGCCAGCACGCAGCAGGTGGTCGAGGCCCTCAGCGGCAGGATCGGGCACTACCTCTTTTGCAGCACGATCTGGGTCTATGGCCGCCTGTTTACGATCCCCTCCACTGAAACCGATCCCCCCAATCCCATCGATGCCTATGGAAAGGGCAAGGCCGAGAGCGAAGCCTGGCTAATGCGGCAAGCGCGCATGACCGGCTTTCCCGCCACCTGCTTTCGCCCCGGCCATATCGTCGGCGAAGGCTGGAACCCGATCAACCCGATCGGCAATTCCAACCCCGAGGTCTTTTCGCTGATCGCCCGCGGCGATGAACTTGTCTTGCCAAATCTCGGCCTCGAAACGGTCCACCACGTCCATGCCGACGATGTCGCCCATTGGATCATAGGTGCGATCGAAAACCGCTCGGCCTCGATCGGCGAAGTCTTCAACACCGTCTCCGAACAGGCCGTCACGCTGCGCGGCTACGCCGAGACAGTCTACCGCTGGTTCGGCAAGGAACCGCGCCTCGCCTACAAACCCTTCGAAGAATGGATCCTCGGCCTCGGAGACTACGCCGAAAACACGCGTGGACACATCATCCGAAGCTCCTGCCACTCGATCGAAAAGAGCCGCCAACGTCTCGGCTACCGGCCGCGATACAGCAGCCTCGAGGCCGTAAAGGAATCCCTCAGGGCGCTGATCGCTTCCGGCAAAGTCATCGCTCCGGACGCCCACTTTTGACAGCCGTTTGACGCAGCGCCCCGGGAGGTCTGCCTCCCTCGTCAGCCGACCGCAGTGGCTTGGATAGCGTCCTCTACGGCCGCAGCGATTTCGTCTTCACTGCGGCCACCGCTGATCGCCACGCGTCCGACGAAGACGAAGTGGGGAACAGAATGGACACCTGCCACAGCGGATCTGGCCGCCTCCTGCTCCACCCGCTCGTGCTGAGCCGGATCGAGGGCGATCGCGCGCGCTTCGGCGCGGTCGAAACCGTAGTCGATTGCGATATCGGCAAGCACATCGGTGTCGGCGATATTCTTCGCTTCCAGGAAGTAGGCTTCGGAAATTGCCACCGCGAGGCGATGCTGTGTGCCGCGTTCGCGAGCGGCGAGAATGAGGGCATGGGCAGCCTGGGTGGGATAGGCCCAAGCTTGGCGGCTGAGATCAAGGTCCAGCCCCGATGCGCGGGCCGCGCCCTCGGGCCGCGCAAATGCGGCCTTCGGATCGGCGGCGCCGTAGCGGCTGCGAAGCAGATCGGGAATGTAAACCCCCGCGGCCGGTGCATCCGGCAGCAACAGAACCGGGTGGTGCCGGATATCCGCGACAAGACCAGAAAAACGCTCAGCCAGAACCTTGTCCAGTCGGTGCTGCCCGATGATGCACCAGGGGCAGGTGATTTCGGTATAGAGTTCGATTTTGAGCATGATGCCCTCCTCCCGATCAAGCATGCGGCATGGGCGGCAGGATCGCCTCGACCCGGTCGCGCTTTGTCACGAGGTCCCAGATCTCCTCGGCGATGTCGTCGGGGTCGATCACCGGGAACCGCGGGTCGAGCGGCGTGCCGTCGGCAGTCATGGCACGCAATCCGGCCGAGCGCTCGATGGCCGCGCCGATATTTACCGTGCCGGCGTAGACGCCCCGTGGCATCGCTTCGGCATTGAGCGTGAAGGCATAGTTGCGGGCCGCCGCCATCAGCGGGCCGACGCCGCTCATCCCGGGGATGGCGACCGCGGCGGTGAGCCCGCCGACGATGACGACGGCGCCATCGCCGCGGGCCAGCATGCCGGGCAGGACTGTGTGCGACACTTCGATCGGCGAGAAGGCATAGATGTCGGCCATCGACTTGAGCTTTGCGGCATCGAGTTCGGTTGCGGGCACGAAGCTGACATCGGACGGGACAGGCGCATACACGGCGACGTCGATCGAGCCGAAGCGTTTTTCGATGGTGTGGACGAGCGCCGGAATGCCGTCGACATTGGCGAGATCGGCCGGGAACGCTGCCGCTTCGATACCGTCTTGCGCGAGCTCGGCCACTCGTTCCTCGAGCGGATCAGCACTGCGGGCGACCAGCGCCACCCGATAGCCTTCGCGGCCGAAGCGGGTGGCAAGCGAGGCGCCGAGCCCGGTGCCGGCGCCAAACAGGGCAATCGTTTTCTTGTCAGTCATAACCTACTCCTGGGTTGGTATGTTTTGCTGACCTGATATGATATTGGGACTACCCATGCTGCAAGAACGCATATTTTCGAGGCCTAGTCACATGCATATGCCTACCCCCCTAAGCACAGCCTTGCAGACGGCGCCAAAACAGCCCGGCACTGACCCTAGCTGCCGGAAGGTCAACGAGATCCTCGGCCGCATGGGCGATAAGTGGACGATCATGGCCGTCACCATGCTGGCCGAACGGCCGCGGCGCTTCAACGAGTTGAAGCGGCTGATCGGTGGGATTTCGCAGCAGATGCTGACCCGCACCCTGAAGGCGCTCGAGCGCGACGGCATGGTCACGCGCAAGGTCTATGCGACGATACCGCCGCAGGTCGAATACAGCCTGACAGATCTCGGCCACTCGCTCGCGGCGCCCCTGTTGCAGCTCGCCATGTGGGTAGTCGGTCACCTAGGGGAAATCGAAGCGCATCGCGCATTGCACGATGAGCAGGCAAGTTAGCGAGGGAGATTCACACGTCGTTTACTACTCTCTCCTTGGAAGTATCCGAACCAATGACCTCGATGTTTCACCGCCTTCGTGACGTCAGGATTGCGCTAACAGCGATCATGGAGCGGTTGATATTCAGCCGCTCTTCTCCCGAAGAGCATCGGCGATCACCGAAAACGCGGGCAGGTTCTGCCTCCGGCTCGGATAATAGAGATAGTAGCCCGCGAACTTCGGCGTCCAGTCGTCCAAAACAAGCTTGAGGCGACCTTCCGCGACATGCCGCTCGACATAGCTCTCTGGCACGAATGCAATGCCGTAGCCAAGTAGTGCTGCCTCCACCATCTCGCGATCGGTGTTGAAGGTCAGCTGGCCTTCCACTCGAACCCGCACCTCTTCTTCGTCCTTCTCGAATTCCCAACCATAGAGCCCGCCCACCCGGTCGAGGCGACGGTTGATGCAGTTGTGGTGAACCAGCTCCTGTGGTGTCGTCGGCACTGGATGGGCCTCAAAGTAGCCCAGCGAGCCCACGGCGACCAGTCGCCAGTCCGGCCCGATCCTGACGGCCACCATATCCTTCTCGAGGCTCTCGCCGAGGCGCACGCCCGCGTCGAAGCCGTCCTGAACGATGTCTCGGAATTGGTTGTCGACGCTGAGTTCCAGCTTGATGTCAGGGTAGTCGCCGAGGATGGGCGCAAGCTTGGGCCAGACCACGCTCTCCATCGCGTGGGTCGACAGCGTGATCTTCAAGGTGCCGGCTGGCTTGTCCCGGTAGGCCATCAGGGCCTCGATGTCGGCCTCGATCTCGGAAATGCGCGGAGCCAGCGACTGCCGGAGCCGTTCCCCGGCTTCTGTGGTCGATACGCTGCGCGTCGTCCGCGTCAGGAGCCGCAAACCCATTCGGGCCTCGAGTTCCTTGACGGCATAGCTCAGGGTCGACTGTGCGACGCCGAGCTTGGCGGCCGCCTTGGTGAAACTGCGTTCCTCGGCCACCGCGAGGAAGAGCAGAAGTTCGTTGAAGTTCCCGCGGGCCATGTCGCGCTCTCCGGCTGATCGTCGTTCGTCATTGATAGCCGAATTCGATAAGTCCATGCAAATTGCGACGGCTAATCCTCGCTATCGATCGGTGCTATCTATCTCCCGACACAATGAGACGGGCCATACGCCCGACAGGAGACCACCATGCTCGGCACAGTCCTTCGCTCCCCTGGCGACATCCGTTGCGAGGAAGTCGCTGAACCCAAAATCCAGAAGCCCACCGACGCGATAATCAAGCTCTCGGCCTCCTGCGTCTGCGGCTCGGACCTATGGTCCTACCGCGGCATCCAGCCCGTCAACGAGCCCCAGCACATGGGTCACGAATATTGCGGCGTGGTCGTCGAGGTCGGCAGCGAAGTCAGAAACGTCAAGGTCGGCCAGTTCGTCGTCGGCTCCTTCTGCCTTTCGGACAACACATGCCCGCATTGCCTCTATGGTTTCCAGAGCTCGTGCGAGCGCCGCGAGTTCATGTCGGGCGCACAGGCTCCCTATGCCCGCATCGCCCTGGCCGACGGCACGCTTGTCGCCACCGACACGATGCCTTCCGACGATCTGATCCCCAGCCTCCTGGCGGCCTCGGACGTCCTCGGCACAGGATGGTATGCAGCCGACGCCGCCCGCGTGTCCGAAGGCTGCACGGCGGTCGTTGTCGGCGATGGGGCCGTCGGTCTCATGGGCGTGCTCGCCGCCAAACAACTCGGAGCCGGCCGTATCATCGCGATGAGCCGCCACAAGCAGCGCCAGGAGCTCGCTCTCGACTACGGCGCGACCGACATCGTCACCGAGCGCGGCGACGAGGGCGTGGCCAGGATCAAGGCGCTGACTGATGGAGTCGGCGCGGACTCGGTGCTCGAATGCGTCGGCACTCAGGAGTCGATGATGCAAGCGATCAGCGCATGCCGCCCAGGTGGCTCGATCGGCTATGTCGGCGTGCCTCACGGCGTCAGCCTCGACGGCCAGATGCTGTTCTTCGCGCAGAAGAACCTGCTCGGCGGTCCGGCTCCGGTCCGGCGCTTCCTGCCGCACCTGATCGACCTGATCACGTCGCGCAAGATCAACCCGGGAAAGGTCTTCGATCTCGAAGTCCCGCTTGCCGATGTCGCCCAGGGCTACAAGGCGATGGACGAGCGTGCGGCGATCAAGACGCTGCTGCGCATGTGACGGCGCATCGTCACCCGAAAAGAACCAGGAGTCCGGCGCTGTCCTTGGCGTGCCTTGGGGCCGCTGGCCTCATCCACGCAAGCACGCAGGCAAACCCCGCGAACACCGAGTTGGGGAAGTTGGCGACCGACAGCGTGTCCGTCCGGATCGGAACCAAGACCTTTCGCATCGACCTCTATGACAATCCGACTGCCAGGGACCTTCTCGCCAAGCTGCCGTTGGCCCTCAAGGCTAACGACTATCCGGGCTATGACGAGAAAGTGGTGCGGCTCAAGGCTCCCCTGTCGATGGAAGGCGCTCCCCGCGGTGACGAACCGCTGATCCCGGAAGTCGGCGATTGCGAGCCGGGAAACTGGATCGCGTTCTACTACGGCCCGATCGGTTATTGGCCAGGCAAGGTGCCGTTGGGCAAAATCCACGCGAGCATCGAGGAGCTGCTCGCCCTCCCCGACGACGCGACGGTCGTCATCGAGGCCGCGAAGTAGAGGCAACGGGCGGGCCCCGCTCAGGCGTTGAGCGAACAGTGCGAGGTACGGAGACAACCATGGTTGACCAGACAGTCACTCTCAACGACGGCAACACGATGCGGCGCGTCGGTTACCGGGTCTGGCAGTTGAGCGACACCGAGGCGCAGTCGCTGGTGAAGGTCGGCATCGAAGCGGGCTTCCGCGATATCGATACCGCCCAGGCCTACTTAAATGAGACGGGCGTCGGCAGCGCGATACATTCCGCCGATGTGCCGCGCGAAAAGCTGTTCGTCACCTCGAAGCTTCGGGGGCGCGATATGGGACATGACCAGGCGCTGAAGTCGTTCGACGAAACGCTCGCCAGGATGAAGCTCGACTACATCGACCTGTTCCTTATCCACTGGCCTATGCCGCGACACGACCGCTATGTCGAAACCTGGAAGGCGTTCATCGAACTTCAGAAGTCCGGCCGCGTCCGGTCGATCGGCGTGTCCAATTTCACGCCCGCCCATGTCGATCGCCTGATCCGGGAGACGGGCATCACCCCCGCTGTCAATCAGCTAGAGGTCCATCCCTATTTCCAGCAGCGCGGGGTTCGGGACCATCACAGTGACGCGGGCATCGTCATCCAGAGCTACAGCCCGCTCGGCGGCGGCGGGAGCGGCATCCTTCGAAACGACGTCGTCCGCGACATCGCGGCGAAGCATGCGCACTCTCCGGCACAGGCCGTCATCCGATGGCACCACCAGCAGGGCCTCGTGCCTCTGCCCAAGACGGCGACCGCGTCCCGGCTCTCCGAGAACCTGGCCGTGTGGGACTTCGAACTCGACGACGACATGGCCCGCCTCGGCAGCTGGACCGTCCGAACGGCAACACGCAGCCGTCGCCGGACTCCATGAACAGCCCCTTCTAAAGCGAACGACCGATATGGACACCACCTATGATATGAAAATCAAAACCCAGACGACGCCGTGGAGCGCCGTGATCTGCATGATGTTGACCTCCTTCACGCTCGTCGCGATGGAGTTCATGCCGGTCAGCCTGCTCACCCCGATCGCCGACGAACTCGCGATCACCACCGGCCAGGCTGGCCAGGCGATTTCGATCTCGGGTTTTTTCGCAGTCTTCACCGCCCTGTTCAGCAACCTCGTGCTAGGAAGCTTCGACCGCCGCCTGGTCGTCCTCGGCTACACGGTCGTGCTGGTCGCCTCCGGACTGGCGGTGACGTTCGCCCCCAACTATCTCGTCTTCATGTTCGGCCGGGCGCTCATCGGCATCTCGATCGGCGGCTACTGGTCGCTGTCGACGGCGATCATCGCCCGCATCGCGTCCCAGCCGGACGTGCCGCAGGCGCTGGCCATGCTTCAGGGTGGCAGCGCCCTGGCCGCCGTCATCGCGGCCCCGCTCGGCAGCTTCCTCGGAGGCTTGATCGGCTGGCGCGGCGCGTTCTTCATCGTGGTGCCGATCGGAGCCGCGGCCTTCATCTGGCAGTTGATCGTTCTGCCCCGGATGCCCGGCTCTTCTCATGGCTCGCTCGGCCGGACGTTCGGCCTGATGGCCAACCGCACCTTCGCGCTCGGCATGACGGCGATGATCCTGTTCTTCATGGGGCAGTTCGCGCTGTCGACCTACATGCGGCCGTTCCTCGAAGACATCACCCATCTCGGCGTCAATCCGCTCTCGCTCGTCCTCCTCGGGATCGGCTTGGCAGGTCTCGGCGGCACGTGGGTTATCCCCGGCATCCTGCGGTCCCACATGGCGCATGTCCTGATCGGGTTCCCGGCGCTGCTGGTGGTCATCGCGCTGGCGCTCGTGGGCCTCGGCTCCTACGCCTACGTGACCGCAGGCCTGCTGCTTCTCTGGGGCCTGTTCACGACCCCCGTTCCGGCTGCTTGGACGACGTGGATGACCCGCACCATCCCCCACCACCTCGAGGAAGGCGGAGCCTGGTTCGTCGCCCTCATCCAGTTCGCGATCACCTCGGGCGCATTCGCTGGTGGCCTTCTGTTCGACGATGTCGGCTGGTGGAGTCCATTCGCGCTCAGCGCCGTCGTGTTCCTTGCTTCCTCCATTCTTGCGGTGCCGCTGATGCGGTCGCGGGAAAGCAAGGCATAAGGAGAAATCGCGATGGAGATCATCAGAAACGGCTCGCAACCCTCCGGCAAAGGACCAGCAGACTGGTTCACAGGCAACGTTCGTGTTGACCCGCTCTTCCAGCCGAACAACGCCCGGCGCGCCGCGGCGGCGCTCGTCACGTTCGAACCGGGGCGCTCGCACGGCCTGGCATACGCATCCGCTCGGCCAGACATTGATCGTTACTTCCGGCCTCGGCCGGGTCCAGCGTGAAGGCGGCCCCGTCGAGGAAATTCGTCCGGGGCATGTCGTATGGTTTGAGCCGGGCGAGAAGCATTGGCACGGGGCAGCGCCGAACAACGCCATGGGCCACATCGCCATTCAGGAGAACCTGGACGGCAAGGTCGTGGACTGGATGACAAATGCCGATACTGTCAGGGCAGACGACTATCTCATCGTCGATGTTGCGCGGGCTCGGGAGCAACTGGCCGCGCGCGCCGAGGCGCTTAGAGATGCAGAACGAATGATCGAGAGCGTGAAAGGCGTCGTGGGCGGTGAGCCAGTATTCAAGAGAACCCGCGTTCCTGTGCGGACGATTGCCGCGATGAAGGCGCAGGGCGCAAGCACGGTGGAAATCATTGAGGGCTATCCTTCGCTCACCGAGCGCATGGTGGAACTTGCAGAGATCTGGGTCGCGGCCCATCCCGCCAGGGGACGACCGCGGAGGCTTTCCGAGCAGGGCCTGAAGGTGAAGTCCGAGAAACGTCTGCGACTTCGCCGAGAAAGCGTGCCCAAACCCTCCGGCTCACTTTCGTGAAGTTTCTTATCGATGGTTACCTTCACACGTCCCTCGTGGCCGTAGCGCAAGTGCATGGCCACGACTGTTTCCATGTGAATTGGCTGGGACTGAGCGGCATATAGCGGCTCTCGTGCATATCGCTATGCGAGCTCAGCACCAGCAGCCTGAGGATTTGCGCGAAATACAGACGAGATCGAACCGATGCAAAACCTTGAACTTCAGGAAGACTTCGACTGGCAGCAGTTGGTTCCGACTCTGGGGGAACGACGGACTAACGAGGGATTTTGCGACCTAATCCCCCGGGCATTCAAGAAAATTTCTGGCATTTAATGGGGCGCATCGGTTCTTGTATTCAGATACCCGACCATCGTCATGCCGAGACGACAGAACCGCATTCCCTCTGCCCGAACGATTGCCCGCCTTTGGACAACCAGCAGAGACAACCTGACGAAATCCGAGACCATCACCATCGCTGCAATAGAAGGCGGAGTTCCCTTGCTGGTTAAAGCTCGCGACATCATCACCGACTTCCATCGCATGATCCGGCGCAAGGCGGAAAACGAGCTCGCGCCGTGGATCGACCGCGCTCGCGAAAGTCTGGTTGCCTCTTTTGGCAATGGCGTTGCAAAAGACATAAAGGCGGTCCGAGCAGCGATTGTCTCACCGTGGTTCAACGGACAAAGCGAGGGGCAGATAACCAAGCTCAAGCTGGCGAAGCGCCAAATGTACGGTCGCGGAAAGCTCCATCTTCTTCAAGCCCGCCTGCTCGGCGCTACATGAGGGAATTGCACCAAATCTGCGTCAGGGCAGCCAAATTTGCATGCCGGAACACAATCTGACTCCGCCTAGGGCGCGCCACGCCTACGACCTGCTGACTTTTGTCGTGCTGCTGCACTGGTCGCTGACCCGACCGTGGTCCGGCCAACCAGCTCCCGGCGCTAGCCCGTCGGCTCAAGCAAGTCGTCCAGTTTCTCGACCACGGCCCGAACCACATCGGCGCGGCTGACGATGCCAACCAACACGCCGTCACGCAGGATAGGGACGCGCTTGATTCCATGTCTCAGCATCAGATCAGCCAACTCTGCAAGAGAGGCTTCCTCATCAGCGGAGATGATGGTCGTGTGCATAATCTCGCGGACTTGCTGCTGGTTGAGGCGGATTTCGGCAAGGAACTCCGGGGCGAGTGCCTCGCCTTCCGCTAGCATCCGTAGCCATTGCGCTCGCTTACTTTGAAACTGCGCGCCGAAGTGGCGCATCACGTCGCCTTCGCTGATCAATCCGAGCGGCCGGTTATCGGGGTCTACCACCGGTAGGGCGGTGACGTGATGGATGAGCATGCGGCGGGCGGCCTCGGCCACGGTGGTGTCAGGCGACACCGTAACTAAACTCGTTGTCATCACAGATTTGGCGGGGATTGTCATGTGTCCGGCTCCAGCTACAAGAGCGTGCACGATACCGGACCGGATTGGCAGCCGCCTTGACATACCGCAATGTTTGACGGCTTGGCGCGATTGTCGTCGCCGGTCAAATGGTTTTTCCGCGAGTGATTGCAAGCCGCGAAGGACCGGATTACGCGCTGGCACCTGGCTGGGGAAAGTGCAGTGAAGGCCAGCTGACTTTCGTGGACGATGCTTCGACCCAACGCTTTCCGCCTCCTCGCCCTTAAAGGCTTCTCTTTGCAGCGCCCCCGACGTCTCTAGGATGCCGGTCTGGATGGCGCCCGGCTCGATGAGCGCAACTTTCACGCCAAACGGCCCGAACTCCATCCGCATCGCGTCGTTCAAGGACGCGAGCGCTGCCTTGGAGGCCGAGACGGCGCCAAAAAAGGGGACTGTGGTATGGGCGCTTGAGGCACCGACGTTGACGATTCGGCCCTGACCGGCGCGCAATAGCGGAAGCAGCGCACGCGTCAGCGCAAAAGGGCCGATAACATTGAGCCTTCGCCTTCCCCTCGAAGGGCTTGCGCAGGGTCTTTTCGGGCATTATAGTCACAATAGTCATTATAGTTAGGAGTGAGCTATGCTGCCATCAACGCATGATGATAGGAGCTGGACGGTCGCCGGTGCCAAGGCCAAACTGTCGGAAGTCATGGAGCGTGCACAGTCCGTACCGCAGACCATTACTCGAAACGGGAAGCCAAGTGTCGTCGTCGTTTCGGCTGAAGAGTGGCAGCGCAAAACAGCACGTAAAGGCTCGCTCGCGGAATTCCTGTTGAACTCGCCGCTACGTGGCACTGATCTGGATCTGGATCGTCAACGCGATGAACCACGTGATTTGTCACTGTGAGGTTATTGCTCGATACCAATGTCCTGTCGGAAGTCACCAAGCCTCGTCCCGACGAGCGTGTTCTGCAATGGCTCCACGGACTTGACGAAGACCGCACCTTCATCAGTGTCATTTCGATCGCAGAAATTCGCCGCGGTGTGGCTCTGATGGACACTGGACGTAAACGTGACGCCTTGGCGGAATGGCTAGCCCATGATTTGCCGCGACGCTTCGAGAGCCGGGTCATTCCAGTCGAAGAGACTGTCGCCCTGGCCTGGGGTGACCTCATGGCGCTCGCCAAACGAAACGGTCGTGGCCTCGCCTCAATGGACGGGTTGATCGCCGCCACCGCAATTGCCCACGATCTTTCCATTGCGACACGCAACACAAAGGATTTCGAGAGCTTCGGGCTCGAGATCATCGACCCATGGAACAGCTGACATCACGTTCTCCCCCTCAGTGGAAGGATGAACTGCGTGCTCTCTACAGCCTGCTGAAAAACCATGCCAGCATCCTGCTTGCCGGCGACAACAAATCCCTGACCTGGCTGCATGAAGTTATACATGACGCCAACGAACGGATCCGTCGCCGGCAATACTTTCTGTACGCCTTCCGATCCGACGCGCTGGCGCTCGAGCTCTCCTCACATTGACCCTCTACAGCCCAAGATCACACCGAATAAAGGGACTCCGCTCACGGGCTGAAGGCGTAGACGTCAGGCTAATACAAGCATGGCCGCGCGATAGCCGGTTTTCACGACGCTGCTTTGAATTGCTGTCGCGGGCCTACGTCGAAGCACGGTATTCGTCAAAGTATGCAATCAGCAACGAGGACCTCAGCTGGTTGGTCGAGCGCGTCAAGGTTCTGCAGACACGCGTTGAGGAAATCTGCAGACAACGCCTCTCATCATAGTCGGTCCAGTCGCGTGCTAGTCTTGAACCGCCGCCCTGAGGACATAACAGACTGAAATTATTTTTTTTCTCTTCTAGCGCCCGCGGAAGCGCCGGATTGAGAAGAATTTTCCTAATGGTGACAGGGTCAATGGCTCATGGTTGATCGTCGCCCAAGCCAGGTTCACCGTCGACATAATTGATTTGAATACTTCGACGGCGGGGCTGGCATTAGTGCCGGCGAGACACGAGGTGAGATGATCGACCGCCTCAAAGCCCTTCGGTTAAGAGGAAAGCGGCAGGAGGGTCACACATTGCATACTGTCAGAAAACTGCATATATTTCTGACAGGAGATTGCCATGCAACGACTGACGACACAGATCATGGCCTATGCCGAACAGCTTCCCGAGGGAACGGCGCTGTCGGCAAAGGCCTTCCTGCATTTGGGAAACCGTGCCGCGGTAGACCAGGCACTGTCACGTCTGCATGAACGCGGCGAGCTCGTTCGGGCCGGTCGTGGGGTCTATCTGAAAGCGATCAAGAGCCGCTTTGGAAGCCGACCGCCGACGGTCGAGCAAGCCGTCGAAGCTGTTGCACACCAGCGTGGCGAGGTCATCGTCTCGAATGGCGCTGCGGCTGCGAACTCGCTGGGACTTTCCACCCAGGTTCCGATCCGATCCGTCTATTTCACATCCGGCCGCAGCAGAACAATGACTGTCGGCAGCCAGACGGTCGAGTTGAAGCATGTGCCGCACTGGCAGCTCGCCTTGGCGAACAAGCCTGCAGGCCTGGCTGTCCGCGCGCTGGCTTGGCTCGGTCCGGAAAGAGCCGAAGAGGCTCTCCCGAGCATCAAGCGGAAGCTTTCCGCAGAGGCGTTCGGCGAACTCGTTGCCGCCGCCCCTCAGTTTCCCAGCTGGCTTGCCCGTAGTGTAGGAAAGGCCGCTCATGGCTGAAAAGTTTTTGCGACTTTCCCGGGACGATCGAAAAGAAGTTCTTGCGATCGCGGCTGATAAAGCCAGGCGGCCGATCCACCTCCTGGAAAAGGACGCGTGGGTCGTCTGGGCGCTGCAGACCCTTTATGGGACGGCGCTCGGCGATCACCTCGTCTTCAAGGGCGGCACATCCTTATCGAAAGCCTACAACGCCATCCGCAGGTTTTCGGAGGATGTCGACCTGACCTACGATATCCGCGAGCTCGCTCATGATCTCGTGGGCGAGAACGAGGAGGCATTGCCGAAAACCAGAAGCGAGGAAAAGCGCTGGTCGAGCGAGGTCCGCAAGCGTTTGCCGACCTGGGTATCGGAGACCGTGAGCCCGCTCATTGTCGATGCGATCAGCGCCCAGTCGCTTCCAGCCACCGTCCGCGTCGAAGCCGACAAGCTCTTCATCGATTACGAAGCAGTTGCTGGAGGATCCGGCTATGTCCCTCCAAGCGTTATGCTGGAGTTCGGGGCTCGATCGACCGGAGAACCGGCAAGCGTTTGCGACATTTCATGCGACGCCGCGGGCCTTGTCGATGGCATCGAGTTTCCCACCGCGCGACCGCGGGTCATGCATGCCGAACGCACGTTTTGGGAAAAGGCCACGGCAATCCACGTCTTCTGCCTACAGGAACGGCTCCGCGGAGAGCGCTTTTCACGCCACTGGCACGATATCGTTCGCCTCGATGATATAGGCATCGCCGACAGCGCGATCGCAGATCGCGAGTTGGCCAAGTCGGTGGCGCAGCACAAATCGATGTTTTTTGCCGAGAAAGCGGCTGACAGAACGCCGGTCGACTATGAAGCCGCTGTGGGCGGTGGACTGCAGCTGACACCCTCCGGCAACGGGAGGGCGGCTCTCGAGCAGGACTACGCCGGGATGCTGGAAGACGGCCTTCTTCTCGATGAGGCCGAGACCTTCGACGAACTCCTCGCTCGATGCGAAAAAATCCAAGACAAGGCCAATGCCAGCGGCTGAGAAATGCGTCCATGATCGCGGGAAGCCAACTGAAATGACAATTCCCGCGATGGCCGACCCGTGATTTTCAATCGCTACATTACCTATCGGCCCGGCCTCTTCGCCCGTCTGCTTCCCTCCGGTAGGTGGAAGCTCCGGCTACCGACGGCGACCACAGCGTCTGTCGAGCTGCACATCGGAACGCAGGCAGAGCTGCGATGCTTGGATATCACCGCAATCGGCATCAAAAAGGCCCTGCTTTGGCACACGGTCGAAATCCGCACGCGCAGTCATGTCGAAACGCTGTCGTGCCTCGGCGAGGAGGCCGCGAGCCGGCTCGCGAATGACCTTCACAGGTTCATCAATCGCTACCTGCTCGAACTGATCGGGTCGGATCAGGAGGCATTGAAAGAGGTCGATGCGAAACTCGAGCCATTGATCGAGGGAAAACGGCAATATCTGGCACAGGCCGATCTGGCGCAAGCGATTGCGAGTGTTTCTGGCCCCGCCGCCGCAGCACTCTCCCATCCCTTGTTTGACGCCGACGGCATAACCGCGGCCATGGAAGCCAATCTTCCACGGTCCCTGTCTTTCCTGACCGACCCCGACCGGCGCCATCGGTACAATAATGAATTTGTTGCGACCGAGCTCACCAGATATGCCCCTTTCTTCAACGATCTCGATGGCCGATCGTTGTCGGAACAACAGAGGGAATCCTGTATTCGGTTGGAGGACAGCAATCTTCTGATCGCGTCCGCAGGTTCAGGCAAGTCGGCGACAATGGTCGGCAAGGTTGCCTATGTGCTGGACAAGAGACTGTATCAGCCAGAGGAAATCCTTGTTCTGGCCTACAACAGGACCGCCGCTGAAGAGCTGAGGGAACGAATAGCGCGTCAGCTTGACGTCCAGCCGGCGGATCTGCAGTGCAAGGTCACGACTTTCCACGCTCTCGGTCGAGGTATCATCGAACTGGTGGAGGCCAGGCCACCACAATTGGAGAATTGGGTGGACCATCCTGCTGGCGAGGCACGGGTCATCGCCAAGATCATCGAAGACTTGATGCAATCGGACGCAGGTTTTGCCAAGGTCTGGATTGAGCTTCTGGTTCTCTATCCGAAAGCCGATATTCCTGCGTCCGTCTTTGACAGCGATGCGGACTATAACCGCTACATCTCGGCGCGTCGGCGTGGTGGCGAAGCGTCAATCGGCGCATTTGGCGGGGTCTATGTCAGATCTTTACAAGAGCAGACGATAGCGAACTGGCTGTGGCTCAATACGGTCGAGTTCCAATACGAGCGCCAAATCGCGACGCAAGACGAAGACGGGACGATCAGACACGTGCATCCCGACTTCTATTATCCGGTAAGCAACACCATCCATGAACACCTTGCCATCGACAGCGACGGATCCTCGCCATTTGCCGACTATGCGGAACATGCCGATAGCAAGCTGGCGGCCTACAACCGAGCAGAGCTGGACGTTTTCACGACGAAATCAGCCCAGGCAAACGACGGAACGCTTCTCCTTCAACTTGAGGCCGAGCTTTCCAAACGAGAAGTTCAGTTCCAACAACGCAGCCTTGAGGAAATCCTGAAGGCGGTCGAGCCGGTCGTCATCAAACACTTCCAGAAGCTAATTGCCGTCTGCATCAAGCATATCCGCGCTGGCGATCTGACGTTGGAAATGCTCTTGGAGCGCGCAAATTCCCTTCACGACAAGAAGCGTGCCAAAGCGTTCGCGCAGGCAATCTGGAAGATTACCGAGGCCTACTCGAAAAAGCTCAAAGACGACAAACGCATCGACTTTGATGCCATGATCGCCAACGCCACCCGCTTGGTGGAGGAGGGCCGGTATAAGAGCCCCTACTCCCTCATCCTCGTCGACGAATTCCAGGATATCTCGGATTCACGCGCCAATCTGATCAAGGCACTGAAGTACCAGAAACCATTCTCGAAGATCTTTGCGGTCGGCGACGACTGGCAATCCATTTATCGCTTTGCCGGCTCCGACATCAGCATATTCACGCAATTCGAGGCGAATTTCGGCGCAAGTTGGCAGGGCCGGCTCGAGACGACCTACCGATGCAATCAGGTGATTGCCGATGCGGCTGCAAATTTCATACAGCGGAACCCTGCTCAGCTGAGAAAAGCAGTTCGCTCGGTCAGACCAGCGATTGCGCGATCCATCAGGGCAATTCCGATAACGGGCGAACAAGGCAAGCCCGACTTCAGTCAGGCCAGCCTGCAGCTTCTGGACCGGCTTGACCGGTTTCTCGGCGGGATCGCAAGCCAATGGCGCACGAGCAGCGCTGCGAAGCTGAAGGTCATGGTGCTCTGGCGGTATAACCTGCTTGATCCATTGGCAGGCGGCCTTCCCCTGTTTGAGAACATCGAAGTGTCGGGTTTGTCATTCCATCGCGCGAAGGGGCTGGAGGCGGATTACACAATCCTGCTGGATGTCAGCGAGGGCGAATATGGTGTTCCCAGCCGAATTGAAGATGACGAGCTTCTGAACCTCGTCATGCCGCAGCCAGAGACCTACGAATATGCTGAGGAGCGGCGCTTGTTTTATGTTGCCCTAACGCGGGCAAGCCGAGGTGTCTTCCTGCTGATGAATGGCCGGCAACCATCACGATACATTCACGAGCTGGCGAACATCGCTGGCAACAACTTCCGACTGGAGACGATCGATGGCGAGGCGCTGCCTCAATGTCCAACCTGTCATGTCGGGCACCTCGTTGAGAGAAAGAGCAAGACCGGAGACAGCTTTCTGGGCTGCAATCAATATCCAGATTGCAGCCACACGGCTCAGCTGGCTCGACGATGACATGCGGTCTTGAAGGGATCAGAACTCACGGCACCTCATTTCAGTCGGGACGTTCTGCCGCAATTTTAGCGGTTTAGATGCGAGATGGAATGCACTCAACCGAAATTGTTGATGAGTTCCGCTTAGGGGTTCAGCGCATTGTTGAGGTCGTGCAATCCGACCATCAGCATCATGGGGTCGGACGGAGAAGACAGGAAGCCGACAGCCTCATAGAAGGCTCGTGCGTCATCTGAAATCGCATGAACCAGCACGCCTCGGATGCCTAGTACTTCAGCGGCATTGAGCAGGCGCAGGCCCGCGTCGCGCACTAATGCCCTGCCGATACCACGCCCCTGGTAGGATTGATCAATGGCGAGGCGACCAAGCACAGCGACCGGGATTGGATCAGGCATATTACGCCGAAAACGGCCCGGTGCTTCCGGCTGTTTTACCGCGCCGGAGGCGAGCGCGTAATAGGCGATAACGCGGCTTCCCTCGCACACGACGAAGGTCCGCGATGCCCCACCTGCTTGATTGGAACGGGCGCGGCGACGCAGCCAGTCGTCCAGTTCAGGGACGCCGGAATTGAATTCGGCCAGCTCATGATGATCGGCTAGGGGTGCCGGTGCGCTGAGGGTCACGCCTCATCCCACGGCGCTTTAGTCGACATGGTACGTGTTAGACGCTCATTGAGCTGCGCAGGCGCATCGAGCCGGGCAAGGTATTCGGCATAGATTTCGGGGCTTACCGTGAAGATAGTGCGGTCGAGCAGCACCTCCTCGGCACGGCGCTCGGACGCCTCCAACATGAAATCTGTGCGCGTCTTACCGAGCAACTCAGCGGCGCGATCGATCAAGTTGCGGGTCGCAGGCTTGATGCGCATATTCAGCGGTACGCTTGCGTCCGGGCTTTTGCCCGTGTGTGAGGTCGGCATGGGAAACTCCTATTTGCCCGTTTCATGTAGCGTAACGACATCATCTTTACAAGAACCGTAAAGATATTGTCATTACGCATTTCGCGCGGTCCTATTTCGCCGCATTTAGCTCATCTGCAGTTGAAGGGATCCGAACCAACGACCCTGTTGACAGAGTTCTTTATCTCAAGTGCTCCCGGGAGGAATGACCATATGGGGCCGGCAGAATTGCGCACTGTAGCTAGACGGGAAAGCTTCCAACGCTGTCAACGAAATGGGAGATTTGTAATGACGACTAAGCTCAAGTTCAAAAGCGATGCCTTTGAGGCAATCCATAGCGCCGTCGAAGATATGCATGCGGCGGGCACCATCGACAAGGACACCATGAAGACCTTCGATGAGACTTGCCTGTCCATCCCGCAACGCCGGTGATAAGGCGTTGCGCGAGAACAATCACGTACGCCAGCCAGTACTTGCGCGCCGCCTGCACACCAGCAAATCCACGGTGCAATGTAGAAACAGGTGCAAAGCGACCAAGTCGCCCAGCACTGAAGCTGCTTTCAATCGTCCAGATGCATGGTCTCGAAATACTGTCTTGAATACAACGGCGGGACGACCAGCGCGCGCGGTGACAGTGGATGCATTATCCGATCCTAAACGCGCAAAGCGGGAATATCGAATGAACAAGCCCTTGTTGATCGATTGCGCTTCTCGCTCCAGTAGCGGTCATCGTCTGGCCGAGGAGGAATGACCACTGCGGCTTGCCGACGACTAACATAGGCAGCCATTCACACGGATTAGGCACGAGCTGGTTTCCGCCCCATTGCGGACGTTCGATGTTCGCATATCAAATTGCGGTTCCAAGCCAAAGCGGGCGTGATGTCGCTCAACCGCAATCCTGCGGGGACGGTTTGCGGGAGGGAAGGAATGCCGCGCCAAAGCTTTCACTGGGAAGGTCAAAACCCGACGTCGCCTATCCGCTCGGAATCGCGAACATAGCTGCGGAATGAACGCCCCATGACGCGCCGGAAAGCCGTACTGAAGGCTGCTTCCGAGTTGTATCCAGCTTCCTGCGCCAGATTTGCCAGCGGCTGCGGTTGGCGTTGATGCCGCGCAACGGCCGAGAACATCCGCCATCGGGTCAGATAGCCCATCGGCGTCTCGCCCACGGTTTCGCGGAACCGCTGCGCGAAGCCGGAGCGTGACAGGCCCGCCTCACCGGCGAGGCGCTCCAGCGTCCACTTCCGCGCGGGCGCGGCGTGAATCGCCGTCAGCGCGGCGCTGATATGTCGATCGGCAAGCGCATAGAGCCAACCCTGGCTCTCTGGCGTCTGTTCCAGATGCGCCCGCAACGCCTGCACCAGCATCATATGCGCCAGATGTTCGGCGATAAGCGACGCACCCGGACGGGCGGCTGACAACTCGTCCATCATTTGGCCGACCGAGAGGCGCAACGCGGTACGATCGGCCTCGCCATGAAGATGAATGATCGGCGGCAGGCCAGCTAAAAGCATGCCGGCCTCGATGCCCTGCACTGCGAAGCGGCTGCCAATCAGAAAAACTTCGCCGCCGCCGTTCAATGTCACCACCCCGCCGATCCGGCCTGGCGGGAAGATTTTGGCCGCATCACTGGATGGCAGCGATAGATCACTCGACAATTGAAAGTCGCGCCCGGTTGGAAGCACAAAAGCCTCGCCGGCTTCAAGGCGGACCGGCTTTTCGACGCCGCTGACGGACAGCCAGCAGGTTCCAGAGACCACCGCATAGCATTTGAGAAAGCCCCGCTGATCGCGAAAGGCGACCGACCATGGGCCCGCTGCGTCGAAGCCGGCAGAGACATAGCTCTGCGGGCGCAGCACCGAGAGAATATCCGACAGTGGGTCCATGCCTTCCTCGATTTTGGACGATGGCCAATGTTTTATATACGTTTGCGCATTGTTAGTACAACACGTTTGATTGATATTTGCGGCATGGCCAATTTGCCGCCCAACCGTAGGAGCATAAAATGCGTGTTTTTGTCACCGGTGCGACCGGCTTTGTCGGCACGGCCGTCGTCGAGGAATTGCTTGCGGCCGGACACGAGGTTCTCGGCCTCGCCCGCTCGGAGAGATCGGCGGCAGCGCTGATCGCGGCGGGGGCGAAGGTCCATCGCGGTGATCTTGGTGATTTGGAGAGCCTTCGCACCGGGGCGGCTGCTACGGACGCAACGATCCACCTGGGTTTCAACCACGACTTTTCGAGATTCGTCGAGAGCTGTCACGAGGACGCCCAGGTGATCGAAACTTTGGGCGCGGCGCTGACCGGGCGTGACGGGCTGTTGCTGGTCACCTCGGGCACGGCGATACTGCCGGGCGGCACGGTCTCAACCGAAGCGACCCCGGCCCCGATGAGCGAGGGAGCCCACCCCCGCACGGCAAGCGAACATGCCGCCGCGCGGGTTGCCGAACGAGGAGCGAAGGTGGCGGTGGTCCGCCTTTCGCCTTCGGTCCACGGGGCGGGTGATCAAGGCTTTGTTTCTTTCGTCGCCACATTTGCGCGCCAGCATGGTCGCTCAGCCTATGTTGGCAAGGGACTGAACCGCTGGTGCGCCGTGCATCGACGCGATGCGGCGCGGCTTTTCCGTCTTGCCTTGGAAAAGGGCGAAGGTGGAGCGTGTTATCACGCAGTCAGTGAGTCGGCCGTGCCATTCCGCGATATTGCCGCCGCGTTGGGGCGTAGCCTCGATCTCCCCGTCGAGGGTCTGCCGCCAGACGCCGCAGGTGCCCATTTCGACTGGTTCACGGCGCTGGCCTCCTCCGACACTCCAGCGTCGAGCGACTGGACCCGTACCACCCTCGGCTGGCATCCGACCGAGCCAGGTCTGCTCGCGGACATTGAGAGCGGCCTTTATTCCGGCACCTGATTCCGAACCACGGTCCGGACGATGGGGACCAGCGCTGCAACGGGCCCAGCAGCGCATGGCTCAGTCTGTCTTCCATGAGAACGGCCGGAGCGCGTCGCGCTGTCAGTCCGGCCGAGAGATCGGTCAGCCGGTGTCACGAGGCGGACACCGCATTGGATGCAACAGCGAGCATGATGCCGCAGCAGCCTAGCCGTGCCGCGGGATTTGATCGCCACGGCACGGCCTCTCGCCAAGGTCAGCCTATAGCGTCCACGCCAATCCGACCTGAAACGCGGCGTCAGCACCACCTACTACGCGCTGTTCGTGCGCTCGCCCGTGATAGTGCGCAGTGTGCCATTCGACGGCCGACGACGCCTACGCGCCCGGCATCACATGAGCATTTCGATCAGAGAGTTGAAGGCAGCTCCCGCAGTTGGTGAGGCCTACCGACGCCGATGTATTTCAGCCGTGTGCCGGCTTTTCCCGCTGCTTGTCTCAATCATTGGACGGGATGGACCAAGCCAACTCAAAATTCACGTTGTTGGATAGATGGAGCTTCGGCGGCGGAACGGCCCTGATGCTCCAGATCGAACATCGCGAGAGCTTTGACGTCGACATTTTCGTCGACGATCCCCAGATCCTTCCATACCTGAACCCTCAGACGCAAGGATATGAGCTGGAAATCAACGCCGATGGCTACATGTCGGACGGTACACCCGCGCTCAAAATCGTTTTCGACAACATCGGCGAGATCGATTTCATCGTTGCTTCGCAGATCGTTAAAGTACCCTCCGCCAAACCGCGAGTCGACTATCATGCCTTCTTTGCCGGTGGTATCGCCCACGATCCATCAAGTATCGAAGGCGATTTGTCGTCGGGCCAGTAAAGCCTCATCATCAGGATGAACTTGCCCTTCGGTGCTGGTAGCCAGTTGGACTCCTTGTCGACGCCTGGCGACTTGTTCTGGATGTAGATGTCGACCGATCCATCGGCATTGGACTTCAGGTCCTGTCGTGCGCTGATGGAGTAGCGGTTGATCGGATTGTCGACGAAGAAGTACTTTTCGTTGTACATCGTTATCGACCAAAAGCCCTTTACCGGCGGCGTCTGCCCCTTTGGAAAGGTTAGGACATAGTCCTCGGACCCCGCATAGGCACGAGAAAATACCCCGTCCTTGGACTTCGTCGACGTCGGATAGATGGCATCCTCGGGTCGGTTTGCCCCAAGGCCGATAGCCGTAATCAGTGCCCGTTGCAGATAGTTTGTACCATAAATGCCCGTCTTGGTGGTATAGCCCCAGCCGTCTACGTCCGCGATATCGCCATCGCTGAACTTGAAGTGAAGCATGATGCGGTCGAAGGCGATCTCGGGGATGCGCTTGACGAAACGGGCGTCCAGTTTGCTTTTGTCGAAATCCTTCCCGGGGACGATTCCGATTTCAGCCATCTTTTCGACCATCGGTGCGTCCTCCGCGGTCGGCGGGTTCGTCTTCATGAGTTCGCTAAGCAAGGTGAAGTACTCGACGGCGTCCATGCGGTTCACCTGTTCGCGTACGGCCGTCTTCATGTCGATCTTGGGGTCGACCTTGCCGACCGGTGGCTTCCAGTCCTTGCCATAACTGCTCAAGGGCACCAGCTTGCATTGGTCTTGCAGCTCATGAACGGCCTTGTAGTCATCGGGCGTTCCGGTGCAGTAGATACGACCGAGAATCCAAACGATGCTGGTCGGGGATTTGTACTCCGTGACGCCGTCCGGAAGCTTGCCTTCCCACCCTGGTCCGGTGATCGCATATGTCTGCGGGTCGCCGCCGGTCGTCCGTTTTCCGGGAACCTGGAATACTGTTGTCCAGCCGTCGAGCATCGGGAACAGGTAGTATCGATCCTTCATTTCCGGGATTGAGAAAACCCATGGCTCTTTGCCGACATCGATGAAGGCGGTTGTGTAAAGCGTGTCTGCATTCGGTGCAGTAACGTCGGTAAACGACGCGTCCGGATATTCTCGAAGCTTGATGATCTGTCCCATCGGGCCCTTTGTGCCCGCAACCTTGGCGACGTTGGTGATGACGCGGCGGGTCATCTCCATGGTGACCAGCGGGTAGCCGTAGATGTAGGCCTCGACCGCCAGCCAGAAATCACTTTTTCCCTCGAAGGGATCGCGGAGTGGATCGTCTAAGGCGTGTACCGGTGAGAGTGAACTGGCGGCAAGCAGACCAAGGGTGCCGATCGACGCGGTGCGACGTGTGACTTTCATATTCCCCTCCACAGAAAATGGCTTCTCCAGGACCTGAACCATCCCTTTGCCGATGTCAGGCTATGTCAGTGATGTTGTTAGCGTGTACTAATATAGCATGGTATCAAGTAGCAAGTACAACAAAAGGTTAGTTTCGAGCGGGCGGATCAACTTCGACGTCAGGCGTCATCGCGCCGGATATTTCCCGGCCTGTATCCCGACGGCTCCGATCATGAAATCCTACCGATGGGGCTGTGCCCTTCCCGCTCGTCCTTCCGGCGGAAAGGTACGTTCGTCTCATCGATCTCGAACATTCCGTGGCCAGGGAAATACTGTGTTGCCGATAAGTGGCTTTAGCGATCTCCGTGCTTTCACGGAACCCGATCAGCTAGGCCGAGCAGGCAGGCTGATAACGGGCCTATCCAGGCCTGCCACCGTCGAGTGAGGCTCGGCCTCCAGCGAAGCCAGAACAGGCTGTTCCTTGTAGCGTCCATACCGCGCCGCGCCGCGATAAAGCGAGCTGCCGGTCAGTAAGGCCGGAATGGCGATAAATCCTCCGGCCGGGCCCCAGAGCCAGATCCAGAAGGCGAACGAGACGAAAACAAGGAAAGGGTTCAGACGGGTCGCAGCGCCAAGCGCCTGCGAGGTAACGACCTGGGATTCAATCATATGTAAAAGAAGATATACAATGGCCGGCAGCAGGATTGGAACGAGTCCATGGAAACTGGAGAGTCCGGCAAAGACGAGCATCAGCGTCATGATCGCCGGCCCGAGAAACGGAATGAAATTCAGGATGACCGCGAGAAGGCCCCATTCATAAGCATTGGACAGGCCAACCACAGCCATCGCTGCCCAGATAACCAGTCCGAGCGCGAAATTGATGGCGGCAATGGTGATTAAATATTTTGAGATCGAAGTTTCGACATCATCGAGAAAGCGCATCAGCATAGCTTTTACCGGCCTCTCGATAGGCAGCCCCCGGATGCCGTGCCAAAGCTTTGCGGCATTGGCGATAAAGAAGAATACGCTGACGACGAAAAGCAGATATTCCTTGACGATGACCGGGCCGAGCATCAGCGCCGACTGTACACCGTTGTCGTTTTGAACCTGAACGCTCGAGACGTGGCGGTCGTGGAAAAGGCCGGAAAACTGCCGTTGCGCTTCCTGGATTGAACCCAAGGTGCCCTTCCAGGAAGCAAGTTCGAGACGGAAGCTCCTCCACATCTGCGGGCCACGGTCGATGAAATCGCTCACCGGCAGTGCCAGCCCGATGACGAAAATGAAAGTCACCAGGAAGACCAGCATCACGACGACGAGACCGGCCAGCATTTTCGGCGCGCCGAGCCTTTCGATCCGGCGGGACAGTGGCAGAAACATCGTCCCGACGACGATGCCGAGCGCAATGGGGGCGAAGAGTTGTTGGCCGACGCGCGCCACCGAGAAGAAGGCGACGATCGCAAGAAAGATCAGCGACAGCCGGGCACCGGCCGCCATCGTGTTCTGCATATCCGGTCTCCGGCAATATTTCTCAAGAGGATACGACGAATGGTGAACTGAATACAGGCCGGCCGGGCTTGAGCCCCAGAAATATCGTGGCTGCCGAGGTCGCGCAACAACCCGCCTGTTTGTCCAGCCTCGGGAGTGCCGGGGTCATCTTGCTCCATGCACAATGCAGGCGCCAAAGCTTGCCAAGTGCGCCGCCGTCCTTGCCCTGCAAGAGGACAAAAAACCTTACCTGGTCACGCCCATCTGACCAATGTAGGCATGGCTCTGCATGCTTTGGCTCGAGAAGGCATAAGCGAGCTTCCCAAGGCTCCAGTCGCCGTCTCAGGTTTCTGTTCGGCTGGAGAACCGGACGTACAAGGTGAATGGGGTGCCATTCCGCAAGACGGACTACAGTCATGAGGAGACCGAAATCTGGATGCGCGCTGCCTGCGAGGAAGCCCAACACTTGGCCCGGCCACTGCGGAACGACGGCCTTGTGATCACATCGCGGGAACCCTACAATTCTACCGTTGTCAGCAAAACTGGCGAACCACTTCCTGAGCCCATGGTGCTTTAGGAGATTTCAAGCCGGGTCGCGGCAATCGCGGTCGACCATTTCAACGATCAATCGCACAACCGAAAGAGGGAATGGATTCAACCCGGCTTATCTGGCGTAATGGGTCCATGGCAAAATCCCCGCGTTCTCGGCCGTTGGTCGCATCCGAGGAACCAGTTCGCAGCAGGTCTCGGAAGCCTCGCGATCCTTCGCAACCGCGCCTTCCCCTCGATCCGATGCCCTTACGCGTCGATCCCTGTCTTGCGCTCAGCAGACAAAGGCCCCCGAAGGGCGACGAATGGACGTTCGAGGTCAAGTGGGACGGCTACAGAATCTGTGTCCATCTCGAGAACGGCAGGGTGCGGATTCTGACCCGCGGCGGCCACGACTGGACACACCGGTTTCCGGCCATCGAGGATAGCGTTAAGCGACTTGGTGTTGGTACGGCAATCCTCGACGGTGAAGCAGTCGTTCTCGACGAACTCGGCCGGCCGGACTTTGGCAGACTGCAGCAGTCGCTCGGAGGCAGGCTTGGAAAGAAGTCATCGGACGTCGCAATCATGATGGCGTTCGACCTTCTCTATTTCGATGGCCGCGACATTCGCAGCCTGGAATTGTCGGCGCGGCGCTATTTCCTCGAATCCCTGCTGCGCGATGAAGACGGTGCAGTTCGTTTGTCGGAAGAGATCGACGGCGACGGCAACCAAATCTTCGAAGCTGCGTGCGAGCATGGACTAGAGGGTATCGTTGCCAAGAACCGGGACAGCACCTACGCGTCCGGCCGCACCGGCGACTGGATCAAGGTTAAGACCACACAGAGCGACAGCTTCATTATCGTCGGGTATGAGCAATCCCGCGTCGCGCGCGCCGGCATCGGCAGCCTCGTCCTTGCCGCCCGCAGGGGAAACGATATCGTCTACGTCGGATCGGTCGGAACAGGCTTCAATGAACAGAACGCCGAGCAGCTCCGCAGAATGCTCGATCGACTGAAACGAAAGCGTGCATCCGTCGACTATTCGGGTCGAGGAAAGAATCTCGTGTGGGTGCAGCCCACGCTGATCGCTGAAATTGAGTATCGTGCCTGGACACACGACGGGAAGCTGCGGGCCGCCTCGTACAAGGGGTTACGCGATGTTCAGGACAATGCGGCGATCTACGAGATCGCAATCTAGCAGCGGATCGGCCTAGGGGTCGTCGTTTATTGGGCGCGACCATCGGGCGGAGTTGGGGGTCACATTCAACTCGCGATACTGGACACACGCTTTCATATCCCTTCGGCGCGGAGGCGCAGATCAGCGGGCTATGCGTATCGAATTGAACATGTGGTGCTCGTAGGGACGAGCAGGGAGATGACAGCCCTTGCTTGCGCAGGTAACTCGGAGTTCACCATCTCTCCAAAGTATGTATGAAGCAATGCGCCGAGCCAGTTGATTTCAAAGGGATTTCAGGCTGATGTGGAGCTTCCACTATGGCTTCAGTCATGCAGCGCTACGAGATACAAGCACTTGAGAACGGAATGTGGTCGGTCATGGATCGCCAGACCGGCAGGCCAGTCGCTGACCGGGAAGGTTCGGGAGCAAGAACGAGGCTGGAGGCCCAGGCCTTGGCTGATTTCCGCAACGGCATGTTGGTTCCTCCCGCAAAGGAGAAGATTTCCTCGCGGCTCGGGAAGCTCCGTGGCGCTTGGGCACGCCTGACAGCGAAGCGGCAGACGCGATAGACCTGCGTCCCTATAGCCGGTCGGCTGGACCAAAGTCCGATTGCCGCGAAGTGAGCTGAGCCTAATTGTCCCCTTGTCCCTCTGTTGGAAGGACAAGGGAGGCCACATCGGGTGGGGTTCGAAATGATCCGGTGGCCTCCCAACATGGTGCATAGTGCCCCGGTTGAAATCTGAGCCGGCCCGCATTCATCAGGTTGTCATCCAGACCCCAAGCCCACGACAATCACAGAAATGTTGTCGTCTCCGCCAGCCTCCAAAGCGGCCTGCAACAAAGCATTGGCAGCCGCTTGCACGTCCATTTCCTTTGAAAGAACGCGATGAATGACGGCGTCCGGAAGCATGTCCGAAAGCCCGTCGCTGCAGAGGAGCAGCGTTTCCCCATCTCCAAGCGGCTCTTGAGTGCTAACGTGAGGAAAGATGCGACTCGGTGTAAGACGACCGCCCAGCGCCTGCGTTATCTGATGACTGCGCCATGCCTGGCCGAACTGTTCGGGCACGTCATCGACTGTGACTTTGATCAGCTTCCCGTGACCAGCACGGTATTCGCGGGCAAAGTCGCTGGTCGGAAACCCATCGCAGAAGACATGGCAAAGCAGGACCGCAAGCGCGCCCCAGCCTCTCAGGCCATCAAGAAAATGCTGCCGCTCCAATAGCCGACCCTTGCGTGTCTGCCTGATTGCTCTGCCTCAGAGACAGCCGGAACACAACCCTCAACATCCTCACAATCTAGGACACGCTTTGGAGCGCGCCGCAGTCTTAGCCCTGAAAAGCAGGAAGCTCGCCGGGGCGGGCGAGCTTCCTAACGCGCTTACAAGAGAAACTGACCGCATCGGGTCGGCTGTATAAAAGCACAACCTCGCATTGCTGGCACTTCCTCCATTAGGCGTAAATCGCCTACCCTTTGGTGAAAAAATGAAACTCATCCCCGACGTCCGCCGGGTGCTTTCGCGCGCCTGGTCGCTGCGGCTGATCGAGCTCGCGGCGCCACTCTTACAGTGCCCGCGAGTTTAGTGGCTGATTTCAGACGTCTGTCCCGTACCGTCGGCGACACAGCTGCAGGAAGACACAGATGAGCGAGGTTTGGACATTTGGTGGACGTGCTGATCGGACTGGGCGCGCTTGCTTCGGCGTGTAAGAGGCGCCCCAATTCAACACGCCTGATTTTCAGTACCAACCACGGCATTCGGTTAATCCCGCATGCAGCCATGGCTTCCGGCCGACGAACGCGCTGTCGTGCGACTACTGACGGCGCTGGGCTACTCTGCAGGGCGGTCAAGACTTGGAATAAGGGGCGGCCACGTGATCTCGTGACAGCGGCGTGACGTCAATCTGCCACCCGACCCCATTCTCAAGTTAATGGCAGTCGCGCCCGGTCGCAGCGTCTACATGATCTTGTCGCAGAGCGCAAAGGCGGAGTTCAACGGCGTTGCCCTTGCTTTTCAATCAACCACCTGCGCCCGGAGGGGCATCGTTCGTCAGATGCTCTTTGTACTGAACCGTCTCATTGGTGTTCACATCGATCGACGCGCCGGTCGGCTGAGTGAGACGAACGCCAGGACCGCCTGATCCGGAGTAGTTGCCGTCGAGGAAGGCGCGCCGGAGAGCGTCCATCGTCGACTGCTTTGCGTGAGAACCGTTCTCGATCCTGTTGACAATATTAGCTGTCACGCCAGACTTCGCTGCGAGATCGCGAACTCCCCACCCCAGCGCAGCGTGCGCCATTCTACCGCAATCCAGCCATGCGATAGCCTTCGACGAGGCGCTGGACCGTCTCCATGTCGCGAGCGGGTTGTGCAGCTGCCCAGTGGGCAATCGTGAAATGCGGTGTCTTCGCCATGAAAAGAGCCGCCTCACGGGTTGCCTCGTCTTTACGCCCAAGCTGGGCAAGGCTTGCAGCCAGTATTCGACGCGAGGCGCTGCGGTAGGTAGCCTCCATACGCAATGTCTTGACGGCCTCCTCGTATCGACCGGCTACGTAACAGGCCAGTCCAAGTTCCCAGTAATACCAGCCTGGAGGACGCGGGTTCAGCCGGAGTGCCCGCATGATGGTGTCTATCGCTTCCAATGGCTGGCCAGCATACACTGCGAGTTCCGACCACATGACGAGAGCGTCCGTGTTGTTCGGCTCAAGTTTGAAGGCCACCTCAAACTCAGTGTCGGATGCTGGCCATGACTTTTCGTAAGCGAGCAAGTACCCGAGGACCCAACGCGCCGCGGCATCGCTCCCATCCAATTGCACCGCCCGGCGGGCTAGCTCCAACGCCCGAGACCGGTTCTCGTCTGAGGGTTCGATGCTGTGAGCCCATAGCTGCCAGTGCACGAAAGCCAGCCAGCGGAATGCCTCCGCATACTCGGGTTCGATCAGGATCGCTCGCTCCAGCAGCATCCGGGCTTCTCGGATGGCCTCCGGGAAGCTTGTGAAGGATGTGATCAAGCTGCGTCCTCGGACGCAGATGTCGTAGGCCTCCAGGCTCTTCGGACGTTTTCGTGGCGGCAACTCCACCAATTGTCCAACGAGCGCCTCGACGATCTTACCGATGACCTCGTCCTGAACGCTGAAGATGTCTTCGCGACTTCGGTCGAAGCGCTCCGCCCAGAGGTGACCACCGCCGACCGCGTCGATGAGTTGGACGTTGATGCGCATTCGGCCTGCTGCCCGCCGGGCGCTGCCTTCAAGGATGTAGCGGACGCCTAAGTCGCGTGCGATCACGCGGACGTCGATTGATTTTCCCTTGTAGGCGAAGGTCGAATGGCGGGCGATGACGAACAAGCCGGCATTTCTCGAAAGGTCAGTAATCAGGTCTTCCGTCAACCCGTCCGCAAACGCGTCCTGTTCGGCTTCGCCACTCATGTTGGTGAACGGCAACACGGCGATGGAGGGCTTGGCAGGCAGTGGCAGCGTGGCTGGCTCTTCGTGATAAACCTTGGCGCAGGTTTCAAAGAGCGCGCGATAGACATGAACCGGCTCAGCGATGTTCTTCAATGACTTCGGTCCAAGATCGTCAAAACCGAGCGCAAGCTTGCGATTGACTTGATCTCGAATACCCGCCGCCACATAGATGGCTCCCGGCTCGGCGAGGCTTTGGAGCCGAGCGGCGATGTTGACGCCGTCGCCATAGAGATCACTGCCGTCTATGACGACATCGCCGAGATTGATCCCGATGCGCAACACGATGCGTCGCGCCTCCGGCAGGGCAGCGTTTGCATCCGCCATCTTCCGCTGCAACTCGATCGCTGCTGACAGGGCGTTGACCGCACTTGCGAACTCCAGGAGAACCCCGTCTCCCATCACTTTGACGACACGGCCGCCATGCGCCCGCACGACAGGTTGGAGAATGGTCGCTCGGCGCTCCTTCAGCGTCGCAAGCGTCGTAACCTCGTCCCCCTCCATCAAACGCGAATAACCAACGACGTCCGCGACGACGATTGCAGCAAGACGGCGCTTGACGCGTTCTTCGGCCATTTGGGCAATTACCCGAGGAAGTGGCAACGCACTTATGATATTTGCGCCTTGGGTAGAAGTCCATTGAACCGCTTCCGATTTGGGCAAACAATCGCCGTTCAGCTAGGGGGTCGCGGACCGCGGCAATCCTAGCGCTTCTTAAGCCACACCCTGACCACCTTCGGGTGCTCTCCCATGCGCTCGACTTCAAGGATGCCCGAGACCTTTGCGAGATCGGACAGTCGCGCAAATCCGTAGTTACTGGCATCGAAGTTAGGGGATTGCTTGACCAGGTGGTCACCGATCGGTGGGGGTCTCTTGTTTTATCTCAATCATCCTTCGGAATGTCGCCAGCCTCAACGGCAGAATTTCCTTGAGCATTCTTCGCATTCTCCGGGATCAAACTTCTAACGAGCCAGTCGTAAGAAACGGCCTGTCGCAAATGGCCCCGCATCCGCCCTTCCACATCAGAGAAAACCGCGTATCCTGAAAGCCCGTAAGCGATCATAACTTCGGGGGTTCCATGGATATTTCAACCTTACTCGCCTTCGCAGCGGCCTTCTTTGTATTCGCCGCCAGCCCTGGCCCGGACAACATGACCATCGTGGCCCGTACGATCTCGCACGGCGCGACCTCGGGCATGGCTTATGGGGCGGGAACGGTCGTCGGCATCCTGATCTTCTTGAGCCTGGCAGCTTTCGGCCTGTCGATCATCGCCGCCGAAATGGGGATCGTGATGACGATCCTGCGCTATGCCGGCGCGGCTTATCTGATCTGGATGGGTATCAAGCTTTGGACGGCCGAGCCTGTCGTGC
>NZ_LOKY01000027.1:0-22055 GCF_002211315.1 Rhizobium sp. R693
AGATTGTGGGCGAGGCTTGCATCCTCGGCAACCAGTACCCTGGACACGCCCGACAGCCTGGCGGCCTGATCGGCCGCAGCCCTGGCGCCGGCGCCGGTGACCAGGATGGTGACGTCACCGCCGATCTGGCTTGCTGCCGTCAGCGCCTTGGCGGTCTGGTCGGAAAGGTGATGGCCGTCATGGTCGGCCAGAAGAAGAATGGTCATGATAGATGCTCCTGTTCCAACCCAATTACAGCACGCCGGCTTCGTTCTTCAGCTTGTCGATGAGCTCGGCGACCGACTTGACCTTGACGCCGGCCTTGCGGCCGGATGGTTCCTCGGTCTTCAAGACCTTCAGGCGCGGCGTGGTGGAGACGGAAAAATCGGCCGGGCTCTTCTTGTCGAGCGGCTTCTTCTTCGCCTTCATGATGTTCGGTAGCGAGGCATAGCGCGGCTCGTTGAGGCGCAGGTCCGAGGTGACGACGGCGGGCAGCTTGATCTCGATCGTCTGCAGGCCGCCATCGACTTCGCGCGTCACCTGGGCTTTGCCGTCACCGATCTCGATCTTCGAGGCGAAGGTCGCCTGGGCGGTGCCGAGGAGGGCGGCCAGCATCTGGCCGGTCTGGTTCGAATCGTCGTCGATCGCCTGCTTGCCGACGATGATCAGACCCGGCTGTTCGGCGTCGACGACGCCCTTCAGGATCTTCGCCACGGCGAGCGGCTCGACGGCATCATCGGTCTCGACGAGGATGGCGCGGTCAGCGCCCATGGCGAGCGCGGTGCGCAGCGTCTCCTCGGCCTTGGCCGGACCGATCGAGACGATGATCACCTCCTCGGCCTTGCCGGCTTCCTTCAGCCTGAGCGCCTCCTCGACCGAGATCTCGTCGAACGGGTTCATCGACATCTTCACATTGGCAAGTTCCACACCCGTGCCATCCGGACGCACGCGGATCTTCACGTTGTAGTCAACCACCCGCTTCACGGGGACGAGAATTTTCATGGGGTCCTTCCTTCAACTCTTTTCGCCAAGAAAATGCGCGTTTCGGCGCTGCTCCGATTGTCGAATGGCGACATGGATACGCGTTTTTCCTCCAAACACAACGCTTCCATGACGCAGACAGGCAAATTGAGCTCGTCAATATATGACGTTTACGTTCACGTCAATATTGTCATTGCTGCCTGTTCCAGGGAGGGCGCGAGCGTAACCGCTGGCCGGGTGCCGCGACCATCGCCGGGTTGGCTGTGGGGCGGTGTCTGACAGCTCTCGGGGTGACGACTTCCCGATCGAACAAGGGGACGCCACGGCGGCGCATGAGAAGGACCAACAGGCCGCCGGCGACGATGCCGCCGACATGGGCGCCCCAGGAGATGCTGCCATCGGGCTCCAGGACCAGCATCACGAATTGCTGGCCAATCCAGAGAAGGAGCGGGACGAAGGCCGGCAGCGGCAGTGGCACGCGCATCAGCACCAGCACCCAGACCTTTACGCGAGGATGCAAGACGACGTAGGCCGTCACCACGCCTGAGATCGCGCCGGAGGCGCCTACAAGCGGTGCCTCCGATGTCGTCCCCACGAGGCCATGGACGAGAGCGCCGGCCGCCGCGCAGAGCAAATAGAAGATAAGAAAGCGGAGGTGCCCCATCGCGTCCTCGACATTGTCGCCGAAGACCCAAAGGAAGAGCATGTTGGGAGCAAGATGCCAGAAACCGGAATGCACGAAGGAGTAGGTGATGTAGGTTAGCGGTTCCGGGATGAAGGCCAGCGCCGGTTCCAGTCTCGCGTGGTGAAAGGCAACCGCGGGAATGTAACCCAGGCCGACAATCGTCGCCTGCGACACGGATTGGCTGGCGACAACCCCGGTGAATAGCCAAACCGCGAGATCCACCGCAATCAGCCCCATGGTGACCCATTGGACCTTGATATGCTTCAGCGTATTGGCGTCGTGCAGCGGTATGAACATGAAGCCTGCCCCCGGCGTTCGCGTCACATGGTTGCGGAGGAACCTACCTGTTTTTTCCGGGAACCCAAAGCACATCGGCATGGCCGCGGTCATTGGCGTGACGGGCGGCGACGAAAAGGAAGTCCGAAACCCGATTGACATATTTCAATGCGGCGTCGCTGACGACCTCACCATCTGCCCGGGCAAGCTCGACCATCAGTCGCTCGGCGCGGCGTGCGATCGTGCGGGCGAGATGAAGGTGAGCAGCCGCCGAGTGCCCGCCCGGCAGCACGAAGGACTTCAGGGGCTGAAGATCGGCGTTCAACTCGTCAATGTCGCTCTCGATCCGTGCGACCTGGCTATCGACGATGCGCAGCGGTTCGTGTGCCGGCGGCTTGCCGTCGTCAGGCGTCGCAAGATCAGCACCGAGGTCGAAGAGGTCGTTCTGGATGAGCGTCAGCATCCTCTCAAGGACGGGCATGCCCTGCATATGAAGCCGTGCGACGCCGATCGCGGAGTTGGCCTCGTCGATCGTGCCGTAGGCCTCGACGCGCAGATCGTATTTCAGCCGACGTGGCCCGGAAACGAGTGCGGTTGTGCCGTCGTCGCCGGTCTTCGTGTAGATCTTGTTGAGCCTTACCATACCTGCCCCCTCTCTTTTCCCGTCTTAGCTAGGGCGGCCGCCGCCAGTCAGCCAGAGCGTCAGCATGATCAGGAGCACGGCGATCGCCTGCAGCAGCACACGCAGCTGCATCAGCTTGTTGGAAAGGTTCGGGTTGCCGCCCTTCATCATGTTGAAGAGACCGCGAATCAGTACCAGGGCGACGATGCCCATGACGATGATCGCGAGGATGTAGGTGACCGTGGACATGCTGGCTTTGGCTTTCCTGATTAGTCCACCCAGCGCATCAGGCGGTAGAAAAGGTCTGCGGGCAGTAGCCTTTTCAGTACCATGCCCTGCTTTGCCGGCGTGGTTACGGGGTAATGTGGTTTCGGATTGTTCGAGTTCAATGCGTGCTTCAGCACGGCGTAGACCGCGTCCGGACCGAGCTTATGTCGATTGGGACGGCCCGATCCGTCAAGCCGTGCAAGCTGACGGCGGTAATCTGCCGCATGCACCGAGTTTTTCACGTCGATATTTTCGTTGAGCTTTGCGAGCGCGTTTGCGGTGAAGCGGGAGGTGATCGGACCCGGTTCGATCAGGCTTACGTGGATGCCACTACCCTGAAGCTCCATGCGAAGGCTGATGCTCAGACCTTCGAGAGCGAATTTGGAGGCGGTATAGGCGCCGCGGAAACGATACGGCACGACGCCGAGGATCGATGAACACTGGACGATCCGGCCTCGGCCGCGCTTGCGCATCAGCAGCACTACCTGGCGCGTCAGCTCGTGCCAGCCGAAGACGTTCGTTTCGAACTGAGCGCGCAGGGCCTCGGTCGGAAGGTCCTCGACCGCGCCGGGTTGCCCGTAGGCGCCGTTGTTGAAGAGCGCATCGATGCGTCCGTCTGTCAGTGCGGTCACATCTCGCACGAAGTCAGAGATTGTATCGGGGCGGGTGTAGTCCATGCGGAAGACTTCGATGCCGTCCGCTTCGAGCGGTGCCAAATCATCGAATTTGCGCACCGTGGCAAAGACTCGCCAGCCGTCGGCTTTCAGCGCCCGGGCGCAATGCGCGCCGATCCCGGAAGAACACCCTGTCACGATGATTGTGCGCTGATCCGACATGGAATGATTCCTGTACAAAATGGGAGTGGTTTCCCATATTCGAACGGGCGACACAACGACCAAAGCCGGGAGACGGAATGCCGAAGATAATGCGCATCTTCTATGATGTGGTCTACGATGCTATCTGCCACCTTATTGAAGACGACGGCTTCGCGATGGCGAGCCATGTCGCATTGTCTACGCTTCTGGCTGTCTTTCCGTTTCTCATCTTCGGGACCACGCTTGCAACCTTTCTGGGCGCCGACCAGTTCTCGGATCGGGCAATCCATCTGATCTTTGATACGTGGCCGGAGGCGATCGCCAAGCCGTTGGTCGACCAGGTGATCCAGGTCCTGACGGTGCCGCGCGGCGGTCTGCTAACCGTGTCTGTTCTGGCGGCGGCATACTTTGCCTCGAACGGGGTCGAGGCGTTGCGGATATCGCTGAACCGCGCCTACCGTGTTCAGGAAACGCGGCCATGGTACATCACCCGTCTTGCAAGCCTTGGTTACGTCATCATCGCCGTAATTATTTTTGCCGCCGTCAGCATCCTGCTTGTGGCCGTGCCGCTTGCCCTCGACTATGCGCGCCAGTGGTTCCCGCTTTTCGCCGATACGCTCGAAGTCGTCTTCAGCTGGCGCGTCTACGGAACGCTGTTCATGCTGACCGTCGGCCTCTTCGTCGTTCACCTGTGGCTGCCGGCCGGGCGGCGCCGTGTGTTCGACGTTGTGCCAGGCGTGCTGGTGACGCTGCTGCTTTGGTTGGCGGGAGCCCTGATCTTCGCCTATTACCTGGCGACATTCGCCAACTACACGGCGACCTATGCGGGTCTGGCGTCGGTGATGATCGTTCTGATTTTTCTCTATATGGTCGGCGTGATCTTCATCATTGGCGCTGAGATCAATGCGGCCCTCCTGAAGTTTCGCGTACGCGCGATCTTCAAGAACAATTTCCTGGGCAGGGGGCAGAGCAAGACGTCAAAGCCCCACAAGGCGGCGGATATCGGCCGGTGAAAGCCCGCGCCCGCGGAGTTCGGCGAGCCCGGTGTCGCTTTGGCTCTTGGAGAGTTTTCGACCGTCCTCATCGGTGATCAGCCGATGGTGGTGATAGATCGGTGCTGGCAGCCCGAGCAATGTCTGCAGCAATCGATGCACCGACGTCGAATGAAAGAGATCGAGCCCGCGAACCACGTGGGTAACCTCCTGCAGGGCGTCATCGAGGACGACCGAAAGATGGTAGCTTGACGGTGCATCCGACCGCGACAGGATGACATCTCCCCAGGCACCGGGATTTGCAGCGATCAGGCCACGATTGCCGTCGCCGGTTTCCTCCCAAGAAAGGGTGGCGCCCACTGCCTCCAAGGCCTTGCCCATGTCGAGCCGCCATGCGTGCTTTACGCCCGATGCAAGCAGCTGCTGCCGGTCGAATTCAGCGCGCTCGCGATCGTCTGGAGGATAGAGCGGCGAGCCGTCGGGGTCTCGCGGCCAGGGGGTGCCATTTGCTTCGGCGGCGACAACCCGTGTTTTTGTCTCGCCTCGCGTCATGAACGCGGGATAGGCGAGGCCGAGGTCGGTCAACCGCTCAAGGGCTGCCTGGTATTCCGCGAAATGCTCCGACTGCCGCCGCACGGGCCATTCCCAGTTTATGGCCAGCCATTCGAGGTCGGCATAGATGCCAGCCTCGAATTCGGGTGTACAGCGTGTCAGGTCGATGTCTTCGATGCGCAGCAGAAAGCGTCCTTCCGCCGATGCCGCCATGTCCCCGTTTAGAAGGGCCGAGAGCGCGTGGCCAAGGTGGAGCGGGCCATTGGGGCTGGGCGCAAAACGAAAGACAGGCTTTTGACGAGGAATCGCGGTCATGCTTTCTTCTGCCATGGATTCGGTGGGATCGCGAGGAAGCGTGTTGATCATTCGCAGCGATGATGATGTGATGGAGGGGTTGGAGAACCTGCTTCGGCTAGACCCGCGGCTTGCTGCCATTGCAGCGGAGACCGGACCGCTTCCCTTGCGGTTGCGTGAACCGGGTTTCGAGGGGCTTGCCCACATTATCGTCTCGCAAATGGTGTCGCGCGCCAGCGCCGAAGCGATCTGGCGGCGGATGCAGCCAGCCGAAGGCGTGCTGACGGCGGAGAATTATGTGCTCCTCCGTCCCGAAGCTTGGCGAGAATTTGGCCTGTCGCGTGCCAAGGCGGACACGCTCTTGCGAATTGCCGAAGCTGTTGCCTCAGGTCGCCTCGATCTTCTCGCGCTCTCCGCCTTGCCACCTGAGGAGGCGCTGGCTGAACTTACGGCGCTCAAGGGTATCGGTCCCTGGACAGCCGAGGTTTATCTGATGTTCTGTGGTGGCCACGCAGACGTCTTTCCCTCCGGTGACGTTGCCCTGCAAAATGCGGTGGCTGCGGCATTCGGTCTCGCTGCTCGCCCGCAAGCGCGCGAACTGGCGTCCTTGGCCGGCGCGTGGTCGCCGTGGCGATCCGTCGCGGCCAGGCTTTTCTGGGCTTATTACGCTGTCAGGCTCGGACGTCGCGTGCTGCCGATCGACTAGGCAGCGGTACCGTGAATAACAGGATTGATGCCTGAATTTATTAGACTTCACAATGCCGTCACAACCGGCCTAATATAAGGGTGCAGATGCCGAATCGATCAGGAGAGTCCCTTGACGATTGCAGTCTCCCCACAGGCCCTGCCAGCGCTCGTCCTGAACGCTGACTATAGGCCCTTGAGTTACTACCCCTTGTCGCTGTGGTCCTGGCAGGACGCGATCAAGGCGGTGTTTCTCGACCGTGTGAATATCATTGCTGAATACGAACATTCGGTGTCTTCACCGAGCTTCTCGATGCGGCTTCCAAGTGTCGTCTGCCTCAAGACATACGTCCAGCCTTCCCGCAATCCGGCTTTTACCCGCTTCAACGTGTTCCTGCGTGACAAGTTCGAATGCCAGTATTGCGGCGAGCATGACGATCTGACCTTCGACCATGTCATTCCGCGCGCGCATGGCGGCGAGACGACATGGGAAAACGTCGTTGCGGCCTGCTCTCCCTGCAATCTCAGAAAGGGCAGCAAGCTGCCCAAGCAGGCTGGCATGTTCCCGAATCAGAAGCCCTACCAGCCGACGGTGCAGGACCTGCACAATAATGGTCGGCTTTTCCCGCCGAACTACCTGCACGACAGCTGGCTCGACTATCTTTACTGGGATAGCGAACTGCAGCCTTGATCGGGCCGCCATCCGTCAGGCTCAGGCCGTCTTTCGGACGCCGATAAAGGCGAAGGCTGCGAGGACGAGGCTTGTGATGACGTTCCAGCCGGCGAAGGACAGGCCGAGGACACGCAGCGCTGCGTCGGTGCAGGACGGCCCCTTGATGCTGTTCAATTCGCTCAGCAGGTCGCCGGCATTTTGCGTCATGCTGCCAGCTGTTGTGGAGCAGGTGGCTGGCCCTTCCCAGAAATGCCACTCGACACCGGCATGATAGACGCCCATGCCGGCGCCAACGACCATCAGGATGCCGGCGGCGAGCAGAAATGCACGGCCTATCCAGTTGGGAAGGCCGACTGCGGAAGCAACCGCGCCGAGGATCGCGATCGGAATGCCATAGTAATAGGGCTGGCGCTGCAGCAGGCAGAGCGCGCAGGGGATGTAGCCGCCAAGATACTGGAAGCCGAGTGCGGTGCCGACCACCACCGCCATGCCGAGGGCGAGCACCAGCGAATAACCGACGACCGGGCGAGCAAGGGAAAACGAGGCAGGCATGAACGGACTCCGCGCAAATGGCTCAGTGGGCAAGTAGTTTATAGGCAATCCCGAGGGCGATGGCGACGGCGGCAACAATGCCCGCTATCTGTCCGAGACGGTTTTCGATGAAATGGCGGATCGACTCGCCGTAACGGCGCAGCAGCCACGCGAGGAAGAAGAAGCGCGCGCCGCGGGCCACGATCGCCGAGATAATGAAGAAGCCGAGATTCATGTGAATGACGCCGGCGAGGATCGTCACCACCTTGATCGGCGGCAGGTGTGCCAGGCCTGAGGTGACGAGCAGCAACAGCAGGATTTCCCACTCGTCGTGGATATACAGCCGGAGCTGCTCGAAGGCATCGAGCTTTCCGTAGAATTCCAGAACCGGACGGGCAATCGCGTCATAGGCGTAGTAGCCGAGCATCCACCCGGCGATGCCACCGAGGACGGACGCGACCGTCGCGACCAGCGCGTAGCGGTAGGCGCGCTCCGGCTTTGCGAGCGCCATCGGCAGGTAGAGAACGTCGGCGGGAACAAGAAAGATGGAACTTTCGACGAAGGCGATAACGGCGAGCCAGACTTCGGCCGATTTCCGGCCCGCGAGAGACATGGTCCAGTCGTAGAGTCTGCGGAGCATTCCAATCCTTTCGCGTCGAGCGCATGAGCTTTATGGGGCGTCGGTGCGGCTGTAAATGGTCGCTGTGTCGTTCGTAGGGTGACGCACCAAAAAAATCTTCGTGATCAAGCTGAGCGCGGCGCTCACGAGGCGACGCTGGAAGGCTGGTCGTGCCTTTGCCGCATGACGTTCATTTCCGTTCGCTCGCGCGCCATTTCGCTGACGGCATGGCGCAAAACGGGATGCTTTGCGGTGAACATGTTGAAATCGCGCCTTTCCAGCACAAAGAACTGGCAGAAATCCACAGCGACGACGTCCGCGGTGCGGCGCCCGCCGCTGAGCAGCGCCATCTCACCGAAGAACGCACCGGGCTCCAGCCGGATCGGTCCACCGGGCAATTGCACCTCCACAGCGCCTGACGACAGGAAATACATGCCATCGCCTCGGTCGCCCTTGCGGACAACACGCTCGCCGGGCAAGGCGGATTTCGGCCGGAAGAGGAGCAGCAATTCCTCCTGAGAATCTTCGTCTACGTTGGCAAACAATGGGAAGGTTTCGATAAGTTCCTGCATCTCGAGCTGGTGCTTGCGCTCGCGCGCCTCGTTGACCGCCCGGATCCTCTCAAGTTCGCGGCCGAGTACTTCGTGCCGGCGGCGACCGAAGTGATTGCTGAGCGCCGGCCATCTGGCGTGGACCTGGGTGTGCAGCGCTTCGGCACCCATGCAGACAAGTGGGTTGAGGGTAATCGAAATAATGGCGGACGCCAGGATGATATCCTGCCCGTCATTCGGCAGTAGCCCGAGAGAAATGCCGAGACTGGCAAGAATGAACGAGAATTCGCCGATCTGTGCCAGTCCGCCTGAGACAGTCAGCGCCATTCCAATCGGATAGCGGAGCATGACGACGATGAGGAAGGAGATGATGGTCTTGCCGACGATGATCAGCGCCAGCGCGCTGATCACGGCCATCGGCTGGCGCACCAGGATCGAAGGATCAAACAGCATGCCGACGGATACGAAGAACAGCACCGAGAAGGCGTTCTGAAGCGGTAGCGAATCGGCAGCCGCCCGATGGCTGAGATTGGATTCACTCATCACGACGCCGGCGAAAAAGGCGCCGAGAGCGAAGGAGACGCCGAAGATTTTCGCCGAGCCGAACGCGATGCCAAGTGCTATGGCGAGGACCGTCAGGGTGAAGAGTTCGCGTGAACCGGTTCGGGCGACCAGTGTCAGGAGCCAGGGAACGATCTTTGGTCCGAGAAAGACCGCCATGACCGCAAACGCGCCGACCTTCAGAAGCGTCAGGGCAATCGTCACTGGAAGCGGCAGCCCGACGCTTTGTGCAAGGCCGCCGCCGGCGGCATGGCCCCCAAGCAATTCGGCGACGGCGGGCAGAAGCACCAATGCCAGGACCGTGGCAAGGTCTTCGACGATCAACCAGCCAACGGCCACGCGGCCGCTGGCCGAGTTGAGCAGATTCCGCTCCTCCAAGGCTTTCAACAGTACAACCGTGCTTGCTACCGACAGGCTGAGGCCGAAGACGATCCCCGCGCCAAGCCCCCAGCCCCACCATTTGACGAGGACGACACCGAGCAGGGTAACGATAACGATGCGTGCGATTGCACCGGGCACGGCGATGCCCCGCACCGCGAGTAGATCGGCGGTGGAAAAATGCAAGCCAACGCCGAACATCAGCAGGATGACGCCCATCTCTGCTAATTGACTGGCGAGCCCAGCATCGGCGACGAAGCCGGGCGTCATGGGCCCCATGGCGATACCCGCCAGCAAGTATCCGACAAGCGGCGGCAGCCGCAGCCGGTTGGCGATATAGCCGAGTATCGCCGCAAAGACGAAACTGACGGCAACTGTGGCAATAAGCGAGACTTCCTGATGCACGCGTGCACTTTCCCTCTTGGCGGGCGCAGTTTGGCCGAAACGCTCGAGAAATTAAACAGTTGATTTGCTGCGGCCGCCCAAATGCTGGGTAGAGTCCAATTGAGGCAGTAATGCTGCGAATGCCGGTTGCGTAAGCGTTGCGTTGAGGCAACACACTTCTTCGGAACGGTGCTGGCAAGTGCCTGAAATGGTGGGTGAGCCGCTATACAGTCCATCAGAAGAATTGCATGTTCCGGTCGGTGAAGATCCGCTCAAGCCGATCGTGGGGACGAATTGACTGACACTACCGATGGTTCATACGTCTCCGCGCCGCGCGCTGCGCGGCTAGACGCGCTTCTGCCTGTCCTATTATTGGCGACGTACTTCACGGCAAGCTTTGCCCTCAGGCTGCTTCGCGGTGGCGATCTCGGGTCCGATGAGGCCGAGCAGATCAGGCTCGCGCATGCCTTGCAACTGGGCTACGGCGATCAGCCGCCGCTCTACAACTGGCTGTTCTACTGTTTTGGCAAGGTCTTCGGCGTGTCGGTGGACACGCTCGCATTCCTGAAGAATGCCACGCTGCTGGCGAGCTGCGTGTTTCTCGGGCTGGCAGCCCGAAAATTGATGGGAGCACGAGATAGCGTCTGGATTGCGGTTCTCGGTCTGCTGAGCCTACCTGCCGTCTTTCTGCTTGCGCAGCGGGATCTGACCCACAGCATCGGTGCCTTCGCGGCCGTTGCATTCTTCCTATACGTGCTGGCACGAATGGACGAGCGTGCATCGACCGGCAATTACGCGCTTCTCGGAGCAGCGGCCGGCATCGGATTCCTTGCGAAGTACAATTTTGCGATTATCCCCGTCGCGACCGTTGTCGCGCTCCTGCTCGAACCCGGTATGCGGCGGTTGGTCCTCAACTGGCGGCTGGCGGTCACCATCGCGGTGGGCCTCGTCGTCGCTGGGCCGCATGTCTACTGGGCTTTGACCCATCTGGATGCGGCGGCCGGCGACACGGTGAGCAAGATGCAGGGAGTAGCGAGCCACGCAGCTCCCATCCAGCTGTTGGCCGCCTGGCAGCTTCTGGCATCGATCGTCAAATGCTCCGCCCTGACGCTGGCGATCCTTGCCGTCGTCTATCGTGGTCACATCCGCGCAATCTTCGTCGCGAGCAGCGAATGGACCCGAGTGATCGGCTGGATGCTCGCTATCAGCATGTTCCTGGTCTTCGCAATCATGCTCGCCGTCGACGCGACCATAATGCGTCCGAAGTGGATCTCGATCTTCTTCGTGGCCTTTCCCCTGTATCTGGCGCTCAAGGTGGATGCGGCAGGCGTTCAAGTCGCCGGTGCCACCGGGAAGCTAATGGGGCTTGTCGGGGCGGTGATCTTTATCTCCCTGGGCATCGTCATTGCGGGGAGCTTCCACTGAGGGTGCAGCAGGACGCCGCTATTCTTGCAGAGAGTGAAAGGAGCTTTCGCCGGCGGAGTCACTGGTTGCTCGGTACCGGAGCGGCCGCCACAAGGGCGTCCGCCTCGATTTAGTGCGCGCGAGCGTCTGTTACCGTGCCGCTTGACTGGCCATCTTCTTGTCCAACTCCTCTTTCAAAGCCTCCAGATTGAAGCTTGCGCCTTTTTGCATGGGCGGGAAGTCAAGGAAGGTCTGGGCTGCCTTCCCCATTTCCTGCTGCAGGAAGACGTAGCGCCAGAACTCGTAAGCCCACCAGTCCTTCGCGAAGAGCGACTGGCCGAGGCCCGTGCGCCCGAACGGGTCCAAGCGGATGTTAACGAGGATTGGCCAGTCAACCTTGACCGTGGCGCCAAACCAGCCATTCGGCTGATCTGTGAGCCGGTACTTGAAGTCGTCGATGCGCACCGCACCTAGGGTGGACTCGGCAAAATAGAAGACTTCATGCCGTTGCGACGGGCCCTTGCCAGTGATCAGGTCGGTCTGGTCATAACCATCAAGATGCACCTTGTAAGTTTGATCACCGATCTGCTTGCCCTTCTGGAGCTCGCCAACGATGTTCGGATTGCCGGCCGCTGCGACGAAAGTGGGGAACCAATCCAGTCCCGAGACAATCGAATTTTCCACCTTGCCCGCCGGCACATGGCCGGGCCAGCGGAGGATCACTGGCACGCGAAAGCCGCCTTCGAGGACCGTGCCTTTCCCACCGGCGAATGGGGTCTGCCCGCCGTCGGGCCAAGTGAAGTTCTCGGTGCCGTTGTCAGTGGAGAAGGCAAGGATCGTGTTGTTCTCGAGCCCGTTGTCCTTCAGGTACTTCATGACAGAACCGACGACGTCGTCAAGCTGCGCCATTCCGGCTTCCTCGAGGGACCAGCCATTCTCGGGTGTGCGCATCTTCTCATACTTCTCCGAGAGATGCGTGACCACGTGCATGCGCGTGGGATTGAGCCAGAGGAAGAACGGCTTGTCGCCCTGCCTTGCCTTGTCGATGAACTTGAGGGCATTCGCCAGGATCTCGTCGTCAACTGTCTCCATGCGATCCGGGCAAAGCTCGCCGGCATCCTCGATCCTCTGCTTCCCGATCTTGCCCCAGCGAGGCTGTACGGTGGGATCATCTCTGTCGGTCGCATAGCTATGAAACATGTTCCGGGGACCCACTATCGTCTTTACCGCCGGCGGGTAGGTAGAATGGCAGGGGTCTTCCATCGCATCGAGGTGATAAAGGTAACCGAAGAACTCATCAAATCCGTGCGCCGTGGGGAGGAACTGGTTGAGGTCCCCCAGGTGGTTTTTGCCGAACTGGCCAGTGGCGTATCCCATCGATTTAAGCACGATGGCGATGGTCGGCGCCTCGTCCGGCATGCCGAGGGTGCCGCCCGCCTGGCCGACCGTGGTCAGCCCGGTGCGGATCGGCAGTTCGCCGGTGATGAAGTTCGCGCGGCCCGCCGTGCAGCTCGCTTCAGCGTAATAGTCGGTAAACCGCATGCCATCCGATGCGAGTTGGTCCAGGTTCGGTGTCCTGCCAGCCATGATGCCCTGATTGTAGGCGCCGATATTGAACCAACCGACGTCGTCGCCCATGATGAACACGATGTTGGGCTTGGGTTGGTCCTGCGCCGGAACGATCGACGTGCTGCTCAAAAGAGCTGTCGCGACGGTCATCGCGCCGCGATGCAAGTTGCTGCTGCTTTCATCTGAGTTCTCCTCCCTCGGAGACCTTGGCCACCGCGGCCAAGGTTGGCTTGGGCGTGGATGCAGCGCTGAATTTCAGGGCAGCCTCGCCCCCATGCCGGCACGCCGTGCCGTCATTCTTTCACGCAAAATTTTTCAGTAAATGCAGACTGTGGTTTATTATCGCACAAGCTGAGCTCGCGCGGAAGGAGCCCATGTCTTGCTGCAGCAGATGGGAAGCCAAAGCCGTTCAAATCACAGTCAAGTATTTGGCGAGTTCGAGATTTTTGGTGCCCCATGCCGGGGTCGAACCAGCACTTCTTTCGAAACTCGATTTTGAGTCGAGCGCGTCTACCAATTCCGCCAATGGGGCAACGGATACCGACGGGCGGCTGTCTAGCATGCGTTCACCCGCGCGCGCAAGACGGCGGGCGAAGTTCTCGGCTTGATTTATTGGAGTTTCCGGCCTGCGGCCGGAACTGTGTCAATGCGCGCCGGCGGCGGCGGGCTGATGGACGCCGGACTTCTTCAGCGTGATCGCGAGGATCGAAGCGAGCAGGCAGAAGGCTCCGGCGATGAAGAAGGCGGGCAGATAGCTCTGCAGTTCCGTGCGCGACCAGCCGGCGCCGTAGGCCGCTGTTGCGGCTCCGAGCTGGTGCCCGGCGAAGACCCAGCCGAAGACGAGGCCGGCCTTTTCGCGACCAAAACGATCGGCGGCGATCTTGACGGTTGGCGGCACGGTGGCGATCCAGTCGAGGCCGTAGAAGACGGCGAAGATCGACAGGCCATAGAAGCTGAAGTTGCTGAAGGGCAGGAAGAGCAGAGAGAGGCCACGCAGGCCATAGTACCAGAAGAGCAGCCAGCGATTGTCGAAGCGGTCCGAAAGCCAGCCGGAGCCGATCGTGCCGAAGAAATCAAAAATGCCCATGACGGCAAGGACGCTCGCGGCAGCGACCGGGACGATGCCGAAGTCGCCGCAGAGGGTGACGAAATGCGTCTGGATCAGGCCGTTGGTACTGAGGCCGCAGATGAAGAAGGTGGCGAAGAGAATCCAGAAGGTCGACGTGCCGGAGATTTCCTTGAGAACCGTGATCGGGGTTGCCAGCATTGCCAACAGGCCCCCCTGCGGCGGCACGTGCGGCGTGACGTGTTCATCACCGAAGGCCGGCAGATTGAGGTCGGAGGGGCGGTCGCGCATGAAGGCCAGCACCAGAAGAGCGGCAAGCATGATCATGCCACAGACGAAAAAGACCGTTCCGCGCCATCCGTGGCGTTCGGTCAGTTCTGCCATGAGCGGCAGGAAGACCAGCTGGCCCGTGGCTGAGCTCGCCGACAGCATGCCCACCACCAGGCCCCGGTGCTTGGTGAACCAGCGGGCCGAAACGGTCGCCGCGAGAACCATGGCCGTCAGTCCCGTGCCGAAGCCTACGACGACGCCCCAGAGCAGCAGCAACTGCCAGAGCTTAGTCATGAACAGAGAGCCGATGAAGCCGCTGCCGATCAGGGCCATGGCGAAAACGATGACCTTGCGGACGCCGAAATAATTCATGAAGGCCGCCGAGAACGGTCCCATCAGCCCGAAGAGAAGCAGGCGGACGGCAAGCGCGGAGGATATCTGTGAGGTTTCCCAGCCGAACTCGTCCTGAAGCGGCTTGATCAGGACGCCGGGGGCGCCCATCGCGCCGGCTGTCACCAGCATGGTCAGGAAGGTTGCCGCGACGACCACCCATCCATAGTGGATGTTGCGTCGCGCCAGCGATGAGGCAAGTGCAGTCGATACCATGTGGCCGTCCCGTCTTGAGGTTGTCGGAGACTATCGGAAGGTTTTAGATGATGGTCATCATAATTGTTGCGTATTGATGATGGACGTCATATAAATTGTCAAGCTGCTAATTGCGGAGAAATGAATGCGGGTCAGCCGAGAGAAATTTGCCGAAAATCGCGAGAAGATCCTACAGGTCGCAGGCGTGCTGTTTCGCGAAAAAGGCTTCGACGGCATCGGCGTCGCCGAGATCATGAAGGCCGCCGGAATGACGCATGGCGGCTTCTACGGGCATTTCGAATCCAAGGAAGAACTCGCGCTGGAAGTGAGCCGCGCGCTGATCGAGAAGGTAAAGATCCGTTGGAACGAGATCATCGCTTCGGCGCCGGGGCGGCCCCTCGACGCGCTGCTCGATCATTATCTGTCGCGTTGCAGCGTCGATGATCCGGGCGGGAGTTGCGTCTTTGCCTCGCTTGCCCAGGAGGTCAGCCGAAGCCGCGGGGCAGTGCGCGAAACCTTCAATGACGGGCTTTCGATGCTTGTCGATATTCTGTCCGAGATCGTTCGCGGCGAAACTCCAGAAGAGCGCCGCGAGAAGGGGTTTGCGACGCTTTCGGCGATGATGGGTGCGGTGATCCTGGCGCGCGCCGTCGAGAGTCGCGAGCTCTCCGATAACTTTCTGTATACGACGCGCGATGTGCTTTCCCTGGCGAACAGAACTGACGGTTAGCCTCGACGAGCGATCAGACCGCCGATTTCCACCACCTCCGTGAAGGTGCCCTCAGGCGAAAGCTTGAGGAGGGTGTCGCGAAGGTCCGCCTCGAAGGCAATTGCTCTTTCGCCGAGCGCCTGGGGCGATGTCACAGAGGTTGAGAAGGCGCGACCGACGATATCGTCGAGGCTGAGCTTGCGTTCCCTGATAACCGAGATCCTTTCCAGATCGCTGAAAGGCGAGCGAAGCAGGATGCTTTCATGCTCGACCCAATCCGGCCCCTTCCGCCGTTCGCGATCGGCATTGCGCTCCGGGGCGAAGGTTTCGGCGAGCTTGTTAACCGCTTGTCGCCAGTCCGGCGTCGAGGAGATGTGGCGGTCGCCGAACAGCACGACGCAGCCGTCGGGAACGGTAATCTCGTCGAGAGCCTTCAGCGTTGCCGGGCGATCCATCCAATGGAAGGAGCGCCCCATGACCGTCATCTTGAGCGGCGCGAAGTGCGGACCGAGATCGTATGACGACCCTTTGGTGAATGTGACATCAGTACCAGCAGCGGCCGCATCGGTACGTGCAGCTTCCAGCATTTCCGGCTCGGGATCGAGCCCCGTGACATCAGCGCCGGCCAGTCGCGCAAAAGCGATGCCGAGTTGACCCGGCCCGCAGCCGAGGTCAAGCACACGTTCGCCGGCTGCGAGCCCCGCACCTTCAGCGACCCGCTCGATGAGTTCATCAGGATAGGGGACGCGATAGCGCGTGTAATAGGCGGCCGTGGACTGAAAGCGGCGTGCCTCGAAGGGAATGGTCGTCATGGCAAGATCCTTGAGGGGAGTTGCTGGCCGTCGGCGTCACGCAAGCGACCGGGAATCTCCAAATGGTCGCGTTATTTGAAACCTTCGACGTGGTGGGGGACGTAAGGCTCTTCGAGTGCGGCAACATCGTCCGGTGTCAGCTTGACGGCGAGTGACGCAACCGCGTCGGTCAGGTGGTTGGCTTTCGACGCGCCGATGATCGGCGCCGTCACAGCGCTTTTCTGCAGGATCCAGGCCGTCGCGATCTGGGCGCGGGAGACACCATGTTTCTCGGCCAGCTTGCCGACGACGCCAATGATAGTGCGATCGGCGTCTTCCGCCTGCTTGTAGAGCGTCTTGCCAAATTCGTCCGTCTCGCTGCGGGTCGTCTTCTCATCCCAATCGCGCGTCAGCCGACCGCGGGCGAGCGGGCTCCAGGGAATGACGGCAATCTTCCGATCCTGGCAGAAGGGCAGCATTTCGCGTTCTTCCTCCCGGTAGAGCAGGTTCAGGTGATCCTGCATGCTGACGAATGGCGTCCAGCCATTGGCGCGCGAGGTGTATAGCATCTTGGCGAATTGCCAAGCATACATGGAAGACGCGCCGATATAGTGCGCCTTGCCTGCCCTCACGACGTCATGCAGCGCTTCCAGCGTTTCCTCGATCGGTGTCGTCTGGTCGAAACGGTGGATCTGGTAGAGGTCGACATAGTCGGTGCCGAGGCGACGCAGGCTGTTGTCGATCTCGTCGAAAATCGCCTTGCGCGACAGGCCGGCGCCGTTCGGGCCGGGCCGCATGCGGTTGAAGACCTTGGTTGCGAGTACGATCTCGTCGCGCTTTGAAAAATCCTTGATGGCCCGCCCGACGATCTCCTCCGAGGAGCCATCCGAATAGGTATTGGCGGTGTCGAGAAAATTGATACCGAGATCCAGTGCCCGCTTGATCAGTGCACGGCTGTCCTCTTCACCGAGCGTCCAGCTGTGGTTGCCGCGGCCAGGCTCGCCGAAAGTCATGCAGCCAAGGCAGATCTTCGACACTTCCAGGCCAGTGCCGCCAAATTTGACGTAGTCCATGAAATCGCTCCAAACATCGAGTCGCTACCCAGCGCGCCCTTTGATCTAGCGCGGCAAACACGAAAGTGTCTGCCACTCACACAAAAGTTTTGTGACCGATCCGGGCCGTCCTCGGCTCTCGCGCTTGCGTAAGCGGAGCTACGGGTGTTAGCTGCTGCAGCATTTGACTGGATTCCCGCCGATGAGACTGCCGCAACGCGATCGCTATGAAGACCTTTACCGCGATTTTGCGTGGGACATTCCGGAGGATTTCAATATTGGCCGTGCGGTCAGCGACGACTGGGCCGAGCGGGCGCCGGAGCGTGTTTGCCTTGAGCATTTCAGTCCTGACGGCAACCACCTCTCGATGACGTATCGCGAGCTGGCGGACCGTTCGTCGTCGCTCGCCAATGCTTTGGTGTTGCTGGGGGTGAAGAAGGGCGATCGGGTCGCGCTGCTTCTGCCTCAGTCCTTCGAGACTGTCGTCGCCCATGTCGCGATCTACAAGATGGGCGCGATCGCGCTGCCGCTGGCGTTGCTCTTCGGTGTCGAGGCGCTTGAATATCGGCTGCGGACGGCAGGCGCTTCCGCAGTCGTCACCAACACATTCGGGCTGGACCGCGTCAGCCAAATCCGTGGTCGGCTCCCTGATCTGACCGAGGTCATCAGCGTCGATGGCGATGGGCAAGGCGCTCGATCCTTTGCCTCGCTGGTGGCGGGCCATCCGCCGGTCTTCGAGGTTGCGAAGACGGCGCCCCATGATCCGGCATTGATGATCTTCACGTCGGGAACGACCGGTCCGCCGAAGGGCGCCCTGCACGGCCATCAGGTGCTGGCCGGGCATGTACCGGGGATGCAATTCGCCCATGAGGGCTTCCCGCAGGCGGGCGACAAGGTCTGGACGCCGTCGGACTGGGCCTGGGCTGGCGGCCTGCTGAATGCGCTGCTGCCAAGCCTGCTGCTCGGCGTTCCCGTCGTCTCGTCGCCGGCGCAGAAATTCGATGCCGACATGGCCTATCGCATCATGGCCGAGATGAAGGTGCGCAACGGTTTCATCCCGCCAACAGCGCTCCGGCTGCTGAAGTCGGTGCCCGATCCACGCTCCAAGTACGACCTCGTGCTGCGCACGATCGGCGCGGCGGGCGAGTCGCTTGGTGCCGAAACGCTGGAATGGGCCAAGCGGACGCTTGGGATTGCCGTCAACGAGTTCTACGGGCAGACGGAGTGCAATTTCGTGCTGTCGTCGAGCGCCGCGATCGGTATCAGCCGTCCCGGTGCGATCGGTCGGCCCGTGCCCGGGCATCGCGTGGCCATCGTCAGCGAAGCCGGGGAGGAGCTTCCTGTTGGTGAAACCGGGCAGATCGCCATCCGCCGGCCAGATCCCGTCATGTTTCTCGGCTATTGGAGCGACGCAGCCGCAACCGAACGGAAGTTTGCGGGCGATTGGCTGCTGACCGGTGATATCGGGCGCCAGGATGCGGACGGCTACCTCACCTTCTTCGGCCGGGATGACGATGTCATTACGTCTTCAGGTTATCGCATCGGACCTGCTGAAATCGAGGACTGTCTCAGCGGCCATCCGGCCGTGCAACTGGCCGCCGCTATCGGCAAGCCTGATCCTGTGCGCACCGAGATCGTCAAGGCCTATGTCGTACTGGCTCCGGGCTATGAGCCAGACGACCGGCTGGCCTTGGAGATTGGCGAGTGGGTGAAGATGCGGCTCTCCATGCATGAATATCCACGCGAGGTGGAATTCGTTTCGGAACTGCCGCTCACGACGACGGGCAAGGTGATCCGCCGCCTGTTGAGGGAGCGGGCCAGCACCGGTTGAGGCGTTTGACGTGCCTGGAGCTCACTGAGGAGACTTGCCGCGCCGAGCGAGCGACATGATCTTCTGTCGCAGCATTTTCGCAACGTTGCGGGTGCTGCTGTACATATGAAGCTGGGCTGCCACCTGGCGCACGTCGCGGTCGCCATTCTGGTTGAGCCCGATCACCATGGTCCCCATCTCCTCGCGCTCCTTCCAGAAGCGATTGATCATCGGGTGATCTGGAATAGCGCAGGAGTCGGAGCGTATGATATTGGCGTCGTCAAGGTGCCATTCCGTCAACTCGCCCATCAGCAGCTTGCCTGGCGAATAGCGGGCATAGGTTTCGTCGTAGGCCGTCTTCCACGTATAGGCGTCTCCGCCCATCATCAAGACCACCATCGAGGCGATCGCCTTTCCATTTAGGTCGATCGTGTGAACACGCACGGCGTCGACGGCGGCGAGGTTGGAAACGGCCTCGCGGGCAAAGGCGGTGTGGTAGCGATCCGTCACCAGCGCACTGCGTTTCTTGCCTTTCCAGCCGCCGGCCTCGAGCGCAAGGAACTCCTCGAAGCGCACGTGGATGTCGCGCGGCTGGCGGGCAACGCTGTAGACCACCGTGCCCAGTTCCTCGAGCAGACGCCATTGCCGGCGCATCTCCTTCAGATGCGATGAAGAAATCGCATCGCGCAGATAGGCGGCTGCTTCCTCGTCGCTCTGCAGCATGGCGCGCTGATAGGGATTGGCGATGGTGATCGGCAGGTTCCGGTCGATGGCAACCGCCCTTGCCATGCGAGCGAAGATGCCGTTCAGCCTCATATCCGGCAGCACCAGAATCGGTGGCAAGCGCAGATCGCGATGTGTCAGGCCATTGTAGAGGTTGTCCAGCGTCTCACCTGCGTCTTCGGCATCGATTAGCGGTGTGCCGAGCGGTGCAAAGCTGTTCGACCATACGCGCACGATTGAAGGGCCAACAGCGAAGCCTGGTTTTTCCACCGAGAATGGCATCAGGAAGCGCATGCGGCTGTGGGATTCGCTCTGGTCTCGCAATAGGGCGAAGTTTACCTGCCTGTCGTCAAGCCGCGGCATGGCCGGGGCGAGGAAGCGTCCCGTGAAGAAAACGTTCGGTTCCATCGCACGGTTTGACAGGAAGTCGAGTTCTTCCTGCAGTTCGTATCCCAGCCTGCCGGAATATAGGCAGAGCTCGCGCCCTGGGCGACCGATCTCGACGCGTGCATCCGCCCGCGGCGTGTCGAGATCCAGAGCCGCAAGCTCGTGAACCATGCGGTTCGTCGTAACGTCGGTCGTTTCGGTAGCTGGAGGATTGCGCGCCATTCTATCAAGCTTCCATGTCTGTCTTGGCCGTGGGAGGCGTGGCAAATGCGAAGAGCGCGATGCCAAGCGCGCGCCGGACGGCAAAATGCAGGAGAATGGCTTCCACGCCCATGGCCGAAGCAGTGGCGATCGCCGCGCCCGCGATGCCCAGTCTGGGGATGAGGAGGAGGTTGAGGCCGATATTCGCCGCCAGCGCTCCGGCGTAGAGCAGAACACACATGTTCTGTTTGCCCGCCATCATCAGCAGCGTTTCCGCCGGGCCGACCAGGGCCTTGGCGAGAATACCCGCCAGCAGGATCGCCATCACGATGTAGCCGGCCGTGAAAGCACCGCCAAACAGCGAGAGGAGAAAGTGACCGGCGGCGACGACGGCGAGCCCAATGGCGAGTGCAGGCCAAAACGTCCATTTTGCAGCGTCGATCGCGGCAACGGCGAGTTGCTGACGTGTTCCCTCGGCAATCAGGCTTGAAAAGCGCGGGCCGGAGGCTGCCTTCACCGAAAAATTGATGAAGTGAACCAGCGCCATCGTTTTGGCGGCGGCGAAGTAGATCGCGACGTCGTGCGGTTCGAGGAAGATGCCGACTACGACCACATCAGAATTGGTCAAAAGGAAGCTGACCCCCTCGATGAGGAAGATTGGGAAGGCGACCCCGAGCCAGCCGAGAAAATCGACCTCGCGCGGGCCTTCGTTGTAGTGACGGCGTAATCGCAGAAGAGTTGCGACGTACTGTCCGACGGCGGTGACATAGGTGGCGGCGAGCGCGGCCTGCATCGCCGTCACCGCCGTATGCTGCGCACCAAGGCTGATCGCGGTCAGCATGAAAAGAATGATGAGAAGAGGCCGCACGATGTAGGCGGGGCTTAGCGCCATGACCGGCCAGTGGTTGGCACGCGACGTGCCCTCCAGAATATCGCCGAGGGCGATCATCGGCATGGCGACCAGTCCCAGGAGGATCGGCACGACGTAGTAGCTCTCGAGCCTGTCGCGGAAGACTTGCAGGGCGATCATGCCGATGCCAAGCGCGGCTGTGCCGGAAAGCAAGCCGAAGATGCGAGCGGTGCCGGTCAGCCCACGAATCTTCTCAAAAGAGCCGGCCGCCTTGTATTGCGGCAGGAAGCGGACGATGGCGGTGTGGAAGCCGAGGCAGGAAAGATCGCCGACGAGGACGATCAGGACCCAGACGAATACAAAGATCCCATACTCGTATTCGCCCATCAGGCGCGCCAGGACGATCTGCGACAGAAAGGCGAGGGCGGCGCTGACAATGCGGATCGAGAAAGCGGTCAACGCCATGCGTTGGGCGGCAGCCTTGTCGCCCCGCGCGGTCAGAGCGGTGGCGAGCGAGCGCAGCATACGACTTCCCGCCGGGCGCAGACCCGCAGGCAGCATCTTTTCCGCCGTCTCAATGACCGCCATCACAAACACGCAAAACTCTTCAGGCAAATCCTGGCGGAAGTCTTGGCAGAACAGCGTTAAGAAACGGTTGTAGCAACGGCTAGATGGTGTTGTCTAATCGCATTGCGTTGGTCAAGCTCTTTTTGACATGCTCAACAACGCCCGGGCGAGCATCGTTCAACCGGGACGAGTACTAAACCGTGGATGTGCGGACCGCTGTTTCATGT
>NZ_LOKY01000028.1:0-18474 GCF_002211315.1 Rhizobium sp. R693
GCAGGACACCCCGACAAACAGCCCAATCAGGGGGCGGCATCATCTCGGAACAAGGGGGCGGTTAATTCTCGGAATTGGGGGGCGGCATCATTTCGGAATGCGGGGGCGGCTTGCCTCGGAATCTGCAAACTGGCCGGTCTTTGATCGGAATGACGGCCGGCTTCATGTCGGAATCCGCACTTCGACCAAGGACCGGGGCGCGTGTGCCGACAGCACGCCGCCTGGCTTTGCGCTTGCGGACGGAAAGTCCTTCCTCGCGATAAAGCCGGTAGATGGCTCAACCACTGGACGGACGACGCCCTATTTTACGAGATAGACACGACAATGTGGCGACGGAACCATATCCGGGCCAGGTGTGGCTACGAAGTCCTCAGACAGATTAGCGAGCTCGGTGACTAGTCTTTCCTTCACGACCTGCAATTTTGATGAAGTAGTCTGACTTTGAAAGACGTTGCAGTCGACAATGGCACCGATATGTCTACCACCGAGCCACTTCGCACGATCGGTAAAAAGCATGGCTTCCGCAGCACCTTCAAACATATTGGAAATCACTATTCCTCGGCGCTCCGACAACAGCGGAATATCAGCGCCCCAGCCTGTTCCAAATACGATCACAACGGACTGTGGATCGGTCACCGCGCTAATCTTTTCGCTTGCCATGTAGTAGGGGTGGTTCCTGAGGTCGGAGGCCAGAACTGTACCGTATGATGAGGTGTACAAGGCATCGATTTGGAACCAGAGGGCCAAAGCCAGCAGCAGCAACGAAGCTACATATCTCCGCGATTGGAAAACCGCGCATATGACGACCCCAAAAATCGCCAATATAAACACGACGGTTTCTATTTCGTAATAAATGTTATACATAAATAATCTTGGAAAGATAATATAACCTGAAATAAAACATAGCGAAAGTGCCAGCATACAAGGAATCCTTCGTTCAAAAATTCCTGCCGCCGCAAATATAAATACTAAGAAAATCCAGTTCCTCCCAAAGTAGTCAGGCAATGTCCGCGTGCCTATCACCCATGACCATAAAGCGGAGTCCCACCGATCGGATGGTACTCCGAAGTACCACGTAAGGTGATTGCCTACGGTTATCATACTGGCAAGCGGGTTTTCTTTCCAAACAGAACTTGTCCAGTGCCCCCAAGAAAGAAGGGCGATCGCCGGAATAATCACGCATAGTCCGCTCAGCATGAACCGTTTAAGAAATGCGAAGAGATGCTCTCGCTGATAGAATCCGACGACCAGCGAGTATAGGAACCCGGCGACGACGAACCCCGCGAATGCCGTAATCTTAACGGTAGAGGCTAGCGATCCCACGAGAATGCATAAAGTGAGATCCCGGAGTGCTCCATTCTTTATGTAGTTAATGTAGAAATAAAGCCAAAAAAGGCTGAGGAATATTGCGGTTGTTTCAATCAGCGTTGACCGCCCCCAGAAAATTACAGCTGGGGACGTGAGCCAAAGCGCGCCAACGACAATGCCAAATAAGCTCTTGTTTTCGGGTGTTAGCGTTTTACCTATGAGGTAAATTGGAACGACGCATGCTACCGCAAAAAAGGCGCTAACAATTCGGCCCGCCGCTGATACGGAAATTCCGGAGAGCTTCACTGAAATTGCGACGATCCATTGATAGAGTGGAAACTCCTGGGGGAGTAACCATGGCTCTCCAAATACAGGGACAATATTCTTTAGCCAGCCTCCCTCGCTTAGCATATATGGTACGCTGATAAGGGTTTGCGCCGGCCGAAAACCCCACAGATCCAACGGTGGCTGTTGAATGGTTTTGAACAAAACATAAGTAAAGTAGCCGGAAGCGAATATGAATATCGCTCCGAATATGGAGTGAACTACTGATTGATAGCGCAGCCGCAGCACTGGAATCTCCTGTCCCGTATCTCGTTAAATCTTTTTTCTACGCCTTGAATTGTAGGTGGATCCTTGTTGCAGGCGAATTGTAGGTAGAGCCTTGTCGCAGGCGGAGTGATTTCGAACATCGGCGTCGCCAATTTCTGCCCAAAACAGTAACACGCCGCATCTTCGCGTCGCGAAAAAGATCGCCAGACTCAAAGGTTGAAGCGGGTGGTGTTCGTGACCTGCTCGGGGTTCAGCACGAGTACAACCCGATCATCGTCCTCTGCGTAGAGTTCTCCGGCCTTTAGACACGCCACGCACAGCAACAAAAGCAGGCCGACTGCAACACTAAGAGTACTCACCCATACAGTATTTAGCTCGCTTATAGGCATCACTATCCACACGACAGCAAAATAGAACATCGAAGCAAGACAAAGGGCATATCGCCAAGTCTTCGGTAGTCGGCTTGCAGCAATCGCTCCGAAGATGAAAATCAACATCGTTGAGCCGTATGGCTGATGATGCGTAAAACTCGGAGCGAGAGACAATAGTAGGCTAAGAACAATGCCAGCCAATCCGATTACAAGCGCCTCGAACGCGAGCGACGAACGAGAATCGCCATCGGGGCGGACAGAGGCAAAAAGCCCCAACAGCGGAGCGACAGCGGCAAGCCACAGGCCGCGTGCAAGGATGAAGAAATCCAGTACACGACTACCCCCGTCAAAGCCGACATGCTGAATGTTTTGCTGCACTTCTCCGAAATGAGACCAATCGGCGTCTAGGTCAAACATAAAGGTGACCGCATCCCTCTTTTCGAGAAGCCACCCTGCTAAGCCCAACTGCCGATATTTCGCAATCACGTCTAAAGCAATCGAGGCGTCTCTGCGCGCGAACCCAAAATCGCCGGTCAAGAAATATCGTATCAGCGCGTTTCCGCCCGGCTGCACATACCTGAGCCAGTAAAGCCACGGCGACGCCATCAGTAATGCGAAGACAGCGCCGAGTATGATCGGGCGCAACCCAGTTCTGAAAATGGTAGAGAGAAAATACAGCGCAATAGGCACGAGAGCGAATAGGTTGCTGGCGTGACTGAGATACGAGGCAGTGGCGCAACCTGCGATCAGACCCAAGACATAGCGGCTTGTGCGCCCATGTGAAAGCTGATGTAGTAGTCCGAATGCCAGGACGGCATAAACGCCACCCAGCATCTTTCCCCATGCGAATACAGAATTGAAAAAGAAGAACGGGCTGGCGCATGCAAGGATCATCATCAGCGCAGCACTTCGAAGGCGAGCAATTTTGCTTATCCAGAAGACGACCGGAACCCACGAAGTCAAGAATAATATCGACGCCATCATATAGGCTGTGGGCAAGAAATCTGACCGGAACAGGGCCTTCAATGGCCCGAAGAATGTCTCGCGTACAAGCAAAAGGAGGGCTGTTAAGAGCGGCGTCCGATCGGCAGCGAGCCAAGAGCTCCACTTGATATCTGCTAAGGTCTCTCCCCGTACCAGATCTTCCGCAAACAGATACGGCAACTGATTGTCTGTGGACCACCGGAGCGGGCTGAAGAAACCGTTTATCGCCCAGCTACCAGCGCCATTATCTCCAGCGCTTACGAGGGCGGAGTAGAACAATGCAACCACCAACCAGACCAATAGCGCTGGCAGGAGCGCCCCAACAATCTGAAGTAGTTTTTGTCTAGAAGCTCCGACAGCGATCAGATGCAATGCGGAAATGGCGATGCATAAGATGATGGCGTAGCTTGCATATATTCGCCATTCTTGCGGTATCATATGAACCGTAAAAGCTACCATTCCCGCAACAGCTAACCCCACCATACCCAGTGGTAACGCGATGCTTTGATCGCTGACAGTCAGTAGAAAGGGCGTCAGGACGATGGCTGATGCGGTGATAAGCCAAGTCAACAGAATCACTAGGGCGCGTGGGCCAAACCCAGTATGAGCAACAAACGATCCCCTGGCGACGCTAAATGGCGTCCCAATGCCCACATAATATTGCGGATCACTGTTTATCGCACGCAACGAGACCTGTGATTTACAAGCCCTGGCTCGCATATTCAAATATACAGTGGACCACTGAGTGTTTGTCCGAGCCGAAGCGATATCCCATTCATCTCCGTTTTCTTCGCATCGAACGAAGATGCGCGTCCCGGGCACCTCCCTCGGGAAACCAAGGATTGGTACAGCCATGTAATGCGGCGGAGTAAAGGGAGCCGTGCTAATGACACCGACAACCCCGCCCTTGTCCGGCGTCCACGAGCGCCATAACGCGAAGCCTTCCGCCGATGTCATCTTCGAGGGGATCTCCATGCCGTCAACGGGATCCGCAAAGCGGGCAAAGTCGCCAACAACCCGCCATTGATCGTTGTTGATCAGCGGTCGAGGCGTGTCATGCGCTCCGTAGGTCTCAGCTAAGTTGACGATCATCGCAACGCTCAGCGCGACACAGAGCAGTGCCACTATGACGTTCAGCAAGCGTTTCTCACGCCATTGGCGCTTCATCAACTCAAACATTTGATTGTTTCAAACCTTACGTTTCTCTCGCGAGATTTGCTTGAAACAGATCTTTGCTGACTTTTCCACCCCTATAGGCGACAGTTCTGTCGCAGTGCCGGAATTTCCAGTAAGCTTTCAGTTTGGGCGTGCCCCAACGCCCTGAACTGTAGGTGGAGCATTATATTGAGCTGCGAGTGATCTAAAAAACCGATCGCGCTAGGACCTATCAAGCGTCGCGATGCTGGCCTCTGAAGGTGAAATATTTATGCAGGAAATAACTTGTGGCAATCGGACTCAGTACGCCAATCACATGAGCTATAGTTTCCGTATGGAACTGAAAATTGACGAAAGGAAAAACGCCCCGCACCAGAACCAAACTTACTGCCCAGACTTGGGTCAGTGCGACGATGTTGACGATCCCAAAGCGAAAGTATTCCGACCCCACGTGCCTTTGAGATTTTTCGAAGACATAGAGTTTCATCAAAACAAAGGCTGTCGTCATGCCCGCGAGATAGGCGCATATGATTGCAGCCGAGTAATTTGTCACCTGCGATAACGCCATTCGGGACAAGATGTTGACTGCCGCCGCAATGCCGCCGGAAAGAGCAAAGCGGACGAAAGGCTGCGAAAGCAGTCGGGCCACCTTATCGCTCATCGGGTGACCGCCTCCGCCATCTTGCGCCCATAGCGCACGCTTTCGGCAATACCTCGATCCTCGGGATAATAATAGCAGGTGTCGGCGATTTGGAGTCCATCTATCGCCGTCTGTATCGGCGGAAGTTTATCCAAGAAATCCGGCTCGCACACTGGTTGCGCATATTTCAGGCGTCCGACCTTGGCATCGACGAGATCGGCTTGGGTGATGTGAGGATTGACCCTGCGGATATAGCCGAAGGCTTCTTCGATGAACTGTTGGTCGCTCCATTGCCACTTCGGCTGCGTTACCGGCATGTAGTAGGGCACGTAGACTATAGTGTCGCTGACTGGACGCAGGTTGGAAAATTCGATTAGCCCGGGGATTTCAATGCTCTCGTCGACAATATTGACCCAGAAATTGCGGCTTATGGACTTCTTCAGCTTGAACAGCAGGCAGACCACGCCAATGTTGCGGATTGCGTCATATTTCGCCTTCGAGGCCGCCGGCAGGTCGGGCACGAGCCCCGAGATCAGCGGCGTGGGGATGGTCGAAATGACTGCGTCGGCGGGGAAGAAGCGGCCGCCGGCCGTCGCGCCGGTGACTCTGCCGTTCTCCGTCTCGACCTTTTCGGCCGGCGTCGACAGGTGCAGCCGGCCGCCCTTAGCGGTGTAGGCCGAAACCAGCGCATCGACGAGCGTCTGGCTGCCGCCTTCGATGTAGCCCAGTTCTTCCTGGAAGATCGAACGGCGCGAATTGCCGATGCGGCGCACGCGGGTGGCGATCCAAGACGCAGAAATGTCGTCTGCAAGCTCATAGAACTTCAGGTCCATCAACCGCCTCCAGAGCGTGTTGTAGACCTCCTTGCCGGAACCGCCTTCCAGCCATTGCCGCGCCGTCTTATGCTCTATCGAAGCGAAGTTGCTGGTTTTCGTCGTCAGGAACATCTGCAGGCCGGTCCGGATCTTGGCGATCAGGCTCAGATGCGGGAAGCGGAGGAGGGAGATCGGGTCGCCCCACGGGTGGACACGCCCCTTCATGAAATAGCCCATGGATGTCGAGCGCCAGCGCATCTTGTCGCCGATGCCGAGTTCACGCATCAGCGCGAACGTGGGCTCATCCGACTTGCAAACGAAGTGATAGAAGCGCTCGATGGACAGGCCGCCGAAATCGAAATGCGCAGCCATTCCGCCGGCAACCGAATCCGCCTCGATCAAATCGACCTCATGCCCAAGCTGAACGGCTCGGTGCGCAGCTGCCAGGCCCATGGCACCCGCGCCGATGACCACGATACGGCTCATCTTCGTCTCCTAAAAGTCCAGTACGATGCTGCTGTAACGCGGATCGAGGTAGGTTTCAGCAATCGCATCGCGCAGCGGCGTGGCTGGCACACCGAAAATCGCCGGCCAGTCGATCACAGCAAAGGTTTCGGGAATGACCAGCGCTTCGAGCTGGCTTGTGGTGAAGGGCGGCTTGCTGCTGAACTTGCCGTAGACGAACAGCAGCCACCAGAACACGTGATAGGGAATGTGGACGATGCGTGCCCTTGGCTTCACGGTCGTGTGTATTAGGTGGATCAGATCGCCATAGTGGATCTGCTCAAGGCCGGAAATGTCGTAGGTGCCCGTCGGCCGGTTGGTGAGCGACGAGATGATGATGTTGGCGAAATCGCCCACGTAGAGCGGCTGGCGGATGAACTTGCCGTTGCCGGGAATTGGAAAGATTGGCACGCGGTCCATGAAGTGGCGAAGCCAGCCCAGATGCTTACGATCGAACCAGCCGAACATCAGCGTCGGGCGCAGGATGACGTGCGGAATTTCGGTTACGGTATCGATGAACCGTTCTTGGGTGGTCTTGGAACGGGTATAGAAATCGTCTGCCTTCGAATTGACCACAGAGGACGAGATGTGGACGAAATAGGGGATGGCATGCCTGCGCATCGCGGCTACGATTTTCTCGGTGGCCACTACGTTGTTGTCGATGAATTCCTGCGCGTCCAGGCCACCGATCTGGGCTTGGTTCAATAGGACGGTATCGGCGCCAGCAAAGGTATCCGTCCATACGCCGTCGATAGCGAGATCCGCCTCGATGACTTCGATCTCGGGATGAAGCTTGCGCAACAGCGCCGTATTGCTCGCATGCTTGTCGATGCCGACAATCTTGAGGTCAGGCACGCTCTTCAGCCGGGCTATCACGTTTTGGCCGACAAGTCCCGCGGCTCCTGTGATGACGATCTTCCGCATCAAATGTCCATCCGGTTGAAGATGGCGCTCGGCAGGTTGCGAATGATCAGCATGATATAGCGCCAAAACCAGGGGGCATAGACGACCGGTCCGCCACGATCGGCCGCGGCTCGAACGACGGCTGCGACCCGAGGAGCCGTTGCCCACAGCAGGCCCTTGCGATCAAAGCCTTCCGTCATCGGGGTGATTGTCGGGCCCGGCTTGACTATGACGGCACGAGGACCCTTGTTTGCAAATCGGTGAGCGATACCCTCGACGAGGACGGCCAAGCCGGCTTTCGCCGCACCGTATACGAAATTCGCGCGGCGGCCGCGGTCCCCGGCCACAGACCCGATAACGACCAGCGAACCGCGCCCCTGCCGCTCCAGCTCCACAGCCGCGGCAAGGCACCAGGCCGCAGCCGAGTTGAAGTTGACCTGCAGGATGTCGTCCGCGACCGATTGATCACGTTCGGCGTCAGCTTGGTCGCCGAGAATACCGTATGCAATGAGGATATGATCGACGCCGCCCAATTGGCGGATGAAATCGCCAAGCGTCGCATCCACGCCCTGCACCGAAGCCAGGTCGTGAACTGCGGTTTGCGCTCTATTCGCGCCACGGATCTTCAGGTCGGAGGCAATCGACGACAGCTTGCCGGCATGCCGTCCGACAAGCAACAGATCGGCGCCTTCTGCCGCGTAGAGGCGCGCGGTTGCCTCAGCAATCGCTGATGTCGCGCCTAGCACAATCACTCGCAATGTGCTGCACTCCTGTTCATTGAGCGATCCTTCTCCAAAAATGCGATTGGAAATTGGGGTCCACGTATTTGGCAAAGTCCTGCCACTGTGGATAGCCCGAGCGGAACATATCCACCGTCATTCTGCCGTCCTTGGCAGGGTAGAGCCGGCCGCCGGCCTCGCACACGATCGCGTCCAGCCGGTCCATCAACTGCAGCGTCGATGCTCCGCGGTTTGGAAAATCGAGCGCCAAGGTTGTCCCTGGGCGCGGAAATGATAACATACCGGGCGATGGCTTGACGCCGAACGTCTTGAGGACCGCTAGAAACGACCCTTCGCCGGCGGACGATATTGTCTCCAGCATCGCCTTGGTGGCATCCCTCTCGTTCTCGGGGGGGACGGCGGATTGATACTGATACATCCCGCGCCGGCCATACATCCGGTACCAATGACCGATCGCATCGAGGGGATAGAAGAAGGGGTGAATTGGAACGGTTCCGCGACCGGCCTTGCGCTTCCCATTCCAGTGGTACAAGCGATTGAAGGCGCCGATCGAGAGCTTATTCAGAACGAAGCCGGGGAAGTTCAGCGGCATGTTCAGTTGGGGTTCGGTTCTGGACGGTAGCCGCGCGCCTTTTGGGGCGTGGTTTCCTCGGGTGAACAGGCCGCGCCCCAGATCCTTGCCCCTCGCCAGGCAGTCGATCCAGGAGACCGTATAGTCGAATACGTCCTCGCTCTCTCGCGAGATCTGAAAGAACTCATCGAGATTGCCAAAGGGAACATTTTCGATATCCATCACCGCGCTCTCGATTCGCATCACCTCGATTTCGGCCGAGGTAATGATGCCGGTGAGCCCCAGGCCGCCGATCGTTGCCGAAAACAGCCCGGTGTTATCCTGTGGGGTCAGCTCGAGCTCACGACCATCCGAGCGCAACAAGCCGATTCGTTTCACCCAACGCCCTAATGTACCCGCTGTATGATGGTTCTTGCCGTGAACATCGTTCGCGATTGCCCCGCCCAGAGTGACAAAGCGCGTGCCAGGCGTCACTGGCAGAAAGAAGCCCCGCTTTATAAGCACTCGCAGCAGCGTATCGAACGAAATGCCAGCTTCGGCCCTCAGGAGCAGCCTGTCCGGGTCGAAGGAGATCGCTCTGTCGACGGAAGTCATGTCCAGCAGCACGCCATCCGGATTGAGGCAAGTGTCGCCATAGGATCGACGCAGACCGGTCGCAAGGATCGGTAGGTCGTCATTTCTTGCAGCCGTCAAAGCTTCGGAGAGGTCGTCCTGCCATATCGGCCTAGCCACCTTGTGCGGCGCTCTAATAATGCCTCCCCATGATCTGATCTCGTCGGATGTCGAAAATCGGATCATAGGGCAGCCAGAAAGAGGACGAAAACGATGCCGCCGAGCGTCAGGCTGATCCGATCCCGTAGGGCGAAGCTCACCGGATCATCGTTCATATTGCCGCGGTGTGCGAGCAACCAAATGCGGCCGAGCCAAATTGACAGAATGAGCGGCATTCCCGACAGCAATTGTGGATGGCTATAGACGCTCGCCGGCAACATCTCCTCAATGATGAAAAGCACGAGAACGACAAGTGAAGCGATAGCCGAGGCAATGCCTAACGTCAGTGTCAAAGGTGCATCTTCAACGCGATAGCCCCGGCTGGTGAGACTATGTGTTTCTCCGGTCACCCCAGCACGGATAATTTCCGTATGCCGTTTTGTTACCGCTAAGGAGAAGAAGAAAAAGACGGAAAATGTTAGCAGCCACGCAGGGCTCGGCCGGCTGAAAAGAACGACTCCCATGATAATGCGTACAGTAAAGAGTACCCCAATGATCAGAGTGTCTAGCAGAGGCACACGTTTCAGGCCGAGCGAATAGCATCCGGTGAGGACGAGGTAGCTGGCGAGCGCACCTGCGAAGGCTGGCGCAAGCGCTAACGCCGATGCAAAGCCGACGAAAAGTAATGTGCCGGAAAGTGCTAAGCCGACCGGGATCGACATCCGTCCACTTGCAAGCGCGCGGTTACGCTTCGACCAATGGAGGCGGTCCGCATTGAGATCGGCCAAGTCGTTGAGGAGATAAGTCGCCGATGTAACCATCAGCAGGCAGAAGAAGGCCAGAAAAGTACGGATGATGAGAGAAGGGTCGTGCCAAGCGTGACCGAAAACTAAGGGCAGGAATATTAGTATGTTCTTAGACCAATGATGAACGCGGAGAGCCTTCAACAGATCCTTCAACGGCAGTTGCTTGTTCTTAAATTCGGCTTCGATGGGTTTGTTGAGATTTCGTGCCGCGTTGGCAACCGACGAGGAGGCTCCAGCGAGCACAATTCCGGATGCCGCTTTCCAGACAGCAACGTCTGCCGTGCTGTCACCCGCGTAAGTAAAACCTTCCGGGAAGCGCTGCTTCAAATAAGCCGCCTTTGCTTTACCTTTTAGATTTGCTTCGGTCGAGCCGGTTGCACTCGCGAAGATGCCCAGCCGTCGCGCCACCGTTTCAACTACGGGCTGGGCGGCGGCCGAGCAAAGATGAATCTCGCGTCCGTGGTCAGCCTGCTGATGAAGCCATTGAACCAAATCCTCGCGGATCGGGAGCGTTGTGTCTTTGAGGTCGATTTCATGCGCGAGATGTGCCTTCAGCGCCGCTCGCCCCTTCGGGAGACTGCAGAATGCCCGCAAAACACCAAAAGGGCGTGTGAATAGTCCCTTCGCGATTTGCTCGTACAATGTGTCTGTGACAATCAGCGTATCGTCGAGATCGACGACAATCGGCAGTTCGCAAGTCTGGACGTGATCCGTTTTTACGGCGACCTCACGGATTTTTTCCATATCTCCCACAATTCTCGCAATCTCGCCCTCGTCGGGGCATCAATCCATCAAATGATCGAGAGGCTGTTTCCCATGAGAGGGAGAAAAATTCAAGCAAAGACCACCGGTGACAGCTCATTGCACAGAGATAGGAGCGTTCCGTCACGTAAAATATCATCAATACCGAATTCCATAAGCGATGCGTTATGATGCTGCTTCCGGGAAAAGCCGGCGCCGGAGCGATCGCCATGAACACAGCTTTCACGATCGCCTTGCCCTGACTTTTGGTGAGCCTGTGTTCGCTTGCGATCCCTCCCATCCTGCCCCAGAGAAAGGGCCATCACGGCCCAGAGCGCGATCGTGATCGTCGGACCCAGCCTCCTTCGCCGCACGAATAAGCGAAGCGCGCATCGTGCGAAAATGCCTTCCAGAATCACACTTAGGCCGACTCCAGCAACCACAGCTTGATCCTCGCTCGTATCTGCCATCCGGCAGGCAGCGCTTCCGCAGCGTCGCCAGAGGAGTGAGGGCCTGTGCGCTTCCGGACCGTCCATCATAATCTGCGGCTATCCTTGGATTATGCGCGCAAGCAGGTATCTGATGCTTCAACCGCGCCAAAATGGCGGATCTCTCCGCCCGGCCAGATTCGACAATAGCAGTCGCATTCTTCAGCTTAGCGGCACCGCTTCCAAGAGAGGTTCTCTACAATTCATTATAGCCACCGCTCCTGCGATGAGGCTTGGCTCGGCCAGCCTGACAAATCCTCGCAAGCGCAGCCTAGAGCGAGGCACCTCAAGTAAGGAGACGGATTTACGGCCTCACCGATAAGTAGACTTGAGAAAAAATTGTCTGTTAGTCGTGTTTCGTGATTTCTCTGCCACAACCATCCCGAAATACGGCAAGCGCTAATATCTCCATAGCGTTGTAACTTAGAGTGCGCTACATCGTGGGCAAATGGTAAAGCGAACGGTTCGCCGCCGTAAGCGCGCCAATCTGCAGCTTCAGGGGAATGATTTCGTACATGGATGGCGTGGTTCCGCAGCATTACGACTCCGGTCTTCGTGCACTTTGCGGTATCGCGGCGTTCTATCGTATCGCCACTGATCCGGTGCAGCTTCAGCACGATCTGGCGTTGAAGGGGCGCGCGTCCGAAGCGATCGACATCCAGCGGGCAGCGAAGACCATTGGCCTCAAGGCGCGTGTCGTGGAGAAGGTTACAGAACACCGCCTCCGATCCATGCCGATTCCGGCAATCGTCAAAGTGCGCAGCGGCTCCTTTCAGGTGCTCGGCGGCTTGAATTCATCGGGAAAGTACAGACTCGTTGATCCGATAACGCGCGTTGATCGGGAGATTGGCCCGTCGGATATACTGGACGAAATCGGTTCGTGTGTGATCCTCGTTGGCCGACGGATCGGCGGTGAAGGATCCGACCCCAGGGAGTTCGGGCTCAAGTGGTTTTTGCCGTCGATCTGGCGATACCGCAAGCCTCTCGCCCATGTTCTGCTTGCATCGCTATTTGTTCAGATATTCGCACTCGTCACGCCCTTGTTCTTCCAGGTGGTGGTTGACAAGGTTCTGACCCACAAAGGCTACTCGACGCTCTTTGTACTGGTCGCTGGCATCGCGATCGTTGGTCTCTTCGATGTCGTGCTTCAGTATCTGAGAACCTATGCGCTGGCACACACGACGAACCGGATCGACGTCGAACTTGGGCAGCGGCTCTTCCATCATCTTCTGCAGCTGCCACTCGGCTACTTCGAGACCCGTTCGGCGGGTCAGACGGTCGCAAGGGTGCGCGAGCTTGAAACCATACGTGCATTTCTGACCGGGCAGGGACTGTTTTCGGCACTTGATGTCATTTTCACTCTTGTCTTCATCGCGGTACTTTTTGCTTACTCCTGGAGCTTGACGCTGATCGTCATTGCCGCGATCCCGATCTACATTCTTATCGGCATGGCGGTCAGGCCGCCGCTTCGCGAATTCGTCAAAGAGAAATTCAATCGAGGCGCGGCGAGCCAGCAATTCCTCGTCGAAGCGATCGTCGGCGTCCACACGGTCAAATCCGCCGCGGTGGAACCGGTGATGCAGGCACAGTGGGAGGAGAAGCTGGCGGCCTACGTGCGGACGGCTTTTGATACGACGCTGCTCAGCGCCGGCGGACAAAACGCCATTCAATATGTCAGCAAGCTTTCGACGGCGGCTCTTCTTCTCTTTGGCGCGAAGGCCGTCATCGATGGCGAGCTATCCGTTGGTTCGCTGGTCGCCTTCAACATGATTGCCGGTCAGGTCACCCAGCCGGTCTTGCGGCTCTCCCAACTCTGGCAGGATTTTCAGCAGGTGCAGATCTCCGTTGATCGGCTGGGGGACATCCTGAACACGCCGATGGAGCGTCAACCCGGCTCTCGTTTGTCGTTGCCGGCGCCGCGAGGGCACATCGAATTTCGAAATGTGACCTTCCGCTATCGGCCTGGCTCGCCGGAGGTCCTGAAGAGCATATCGCTTGAGATCAGACCCGGCGAGATGATCGGCATCGTCGGCGCCTCGGGCTCTGGAAAATCGACGCTGACCAAGCTCGTCCAGCGCCTTTATGTCCCGGAGGAGGGGCAGCTCCTTCTCGACGGGGCGGACCTTTCGCAACTCGATCCCGCCTGGCTTCGAGGCCACATAGGCGTCGTTCTTCAAGAAAACCTTTTGTTTAACCGCACGATCCACGACAACATAGCATTTTCGAATCCGGCGATGCAGCGGGCTCAAGTCATTGCCATTGCCAGGCTCGCCGGCGCTGACGAGTTCATCTCAAGGCTACCGCAGGGCTATGACACGATGGTCGAGGAGCGCGGCGCGAACCTTTCCGGCGGCCAGCGCCAGAGGATCGCAATTGCGCGCGCACTTGCGACCAATCCGCCGATATTGATTTTCGACGAGGCGACCAGTGCGCTTGACTACGAGAGCGAGCGCGTCATTCAGACGAACATGCGCCAGATCGCAGCGGGTAGAACCGTAATCATCATCGCGCATCGGCTTGCAGCCGTCAGGCCATGCAACCGGATTATCGGCATCGCCGACGGTCGGATCGCCGAGGTCGGCAGCCATGACGAATTGTTGGGAAGGCCAGACGGCCTCTATTCGCGTCTGTGGGCGTTGCAAAACGACAGGGGGGCGGCATGAGCGCAGTCGCAAACACCTCTCGGCATTCTGCTCGTCCCCAACGTCCCGCAACGCGCGCAGATCACGAATTTCTGGCGCCAGCCCTTGAAGTCCTGGAAACGCCACCATCGCCCGTACGCATGACGCTAATCTGGGTCATCTGCCTGTTCACCGCCGTTGCACTGGCGTGGTCCTATCTCGCCCGCATCGACATTATCGCTGCCGCGCAAGGCAAGATCCAGCCGACCGGCCGTGTCAAGGTCGTGCAGCCATTGCTGACCGGCAAGGTGAAGGCGTTGCCGCCACAAAACGGCGACCACGTGCGCCGGGCCGACATTCTGCTCGAACTCGATCCGACAGACGCTTTGGCAGATGAACGGGACGCTTCAAAGGGCCTCGCATCCGTGAAAGCTGAGGTTCAGCGCCGTCGGGCCGCCATCCAGTTCGTTCGTTCGCAGCCGGCCGCGGGATCGGTTCCGGAAGTTAGCTGGGGCAGAAGCACTGGTTTTGATCTGCAACAGCGCGAGAACGGCATTCTTCGAGGCGATATCGAGCGATACGACGCGATCATTGCCTCGCTCGACGCGCAGCAGCATCAGAAAGAAGTGGAGCGTGATCGGCTCAAATTGACAGTCGCCGCGCAAGAATCCCTCGTATTGACCCTCAAAGAGCGGGTGATGATGCGCAGTACGCTTGCTTCGAAGGATGCGGGTACAATGGCAAGCGTCATCGATGCGACGGAGGCAATGAAGGAGCAGGTGACGCAGTTGGCGATACGGCAAGGTCAGCTTGCCGATGCCGAGGCTGCAATCGATGTCTTCGCGACCGAGAAACGGAAAACGGAACGCGCCTTTCTCAGCGATCAGCTCGACCGGCTTGGCGATGCCGAGCGCCGCGCGGACGAATTGGAGGAGCGCCTGGCGAAGGCAAGGAATTCCCTTGAGCAGATGACGTTGCGCAGCCCGATCGATGGAACGGTGCAATCCTCCTCGGTGACCGGCCTTGGGCAGGTGGTTACTGTTGGCCAGGACCTGATGCGGATCGTGCCCGAAGACAGCACGCTCGAGCTTGAGGTCTATATGCCGAACAAGGACATTGGCTTCATCAAAGTCGGCCAGGAGGCTGTCGTGAAACTCGAGGCCTTTCCATTCACCCGCTACGGGACGGTTTCAGCCGTCGTGGTCAAGGTCGCAGCCGATGCCATCCCGGAGCCAGACGCAACCCGGCGCGAGGGAGACCCGACAGGCCGGCAGTTGGGGACAGCCTTTGGTGGCGCGGAGCGAACACAGAACCTGGTCTTTCCTGTTACGCTGCGCCTAGACGCCGATCACATCCGAGCCGATGGGGCAGATGTCAAGTTGACGCCAGGCATGACTGCAGTTGCCGAGGTCCGTACCGGTCAGCGTAGGATACTGGAATATGTGTTTTCGCCACTGGTTGAGGTCACTGATGAGGCGCTCCATGAGCGATGAAGGATCGTCACGATATATTGGCTATGAACGCTTTGCGACTGCGGTAGATTCTCGTTTTGTGAGTAAATTCGGAGACTTATCCCAAATTAGAGGGTTAAAAGGCGTGTTTGCGGCAAATTATATTCGTAAAGTGGTCTGGGTATTAGCGCAGATCAGACAGCCAATAATGAGGTTTGTCGGCGGCTTGCTGCCGGCAGCACTTCCCGGTGGCCGGACTTAATTTCATTTTCAGCCGAGCGTCGTGCGCGTGGGGAGGTGAACCGACCCAGCGCACGGTGGGGTGGCATAGCAAGCGGTGATTTCATGACGGACGTTATTACTCCCACAAAGAACGTCAGCTTGACGGGAGATGAGAAAATTGATGGCGTTATCAGCGGCTATGCCTGGGACGGCACGATAACCTATGCGTTTCCTACCAGCTCGACGTCTTACTCCTATAGCGGCGAGAAAGATTACAGTTTTTCTTCGATTTCCTCGCAACAGCGTTCAGCAGCCTTGTTCCTCATGGAACAATCCTACGGAAACACGGCAAATGACGGCTTTTCCGTAGAGGGATTTACCAATGCCAATTTCGTGGCCGGCGGCGCGGACACCGCAACGGTGCGATTTGCACAGTCGTGGCTTCCTGATACGGCATGGGCCTATGAACCGGGTGCTGGAAGCCCCAGCGGCGATATCTGGTTCGGGACGGCCTATGCTTGGACGGCCAATGATTATCGCTATCCGGAGTTCGGCAACTATGCAGGTCAGACGTTAGCGCATGAACTGGGTCACGCTCTTGGCCTCAAACATGGTCATGAAGCGGACACAAACAATTCGGCGATCGTGCCTGACGCCTACGACTCCCTCGAATACACGATCATGACCTACCGCACATATGTCGGAGACAGTGCGACTGGCTACAAATACGAGCAGAATGGCGCGCCACAGACGTTCATGATGCTCGATATCGCCGCCCTACAGGAAATGTACGGTGCGGACTACACGACAAACAGTGGCAATACCGTTTACAAGTGGAAGCCGAACGAGGGCGTCACCTATGTCAATGGGGTGGCGGCCATCACGCCTGCTGCCAATAGGATCTTCGCAACAATCTGGGACGGCGGCGGTGTCGACACCTATGATCTGAGCGCCTATACCACCGGCCTTCAAATCGACCTCCGACCAGGGAGCTATTCGGTCTTTTCTGGGCTCCAGCTGGCTGATCTCGGAGGCGGCCCGAATAACGGCTATGCTCGCGGTAACATTTTCAACGCGCTTCTTTATCACGACAACATCGCATCGTTGATCGAGAATGTTCAGGCAGGCTCCGGCAACGATACCATTACCGGCAACGAGGCGGACAATACCCTCTGGGGCAATGCCGGAAATGACTCGCTCAGCGGCGGTGCAGGCAATGACACTTTGAACGGCGGCGCCGGATTGGACCGGATGTCGGGCGGGGTGGGCGACGACATCTACGTTGTCGATGTCGCAAACGACGTCGTGATTGAGAACGCGGACGAGGGGACGGACACGGTCAAGACCGCGTTTTGGGGTTATACACTCGCCAACAACGTGGAGAACCTGACCTTCACGGGCACAGGCGCGTTCAGCGGCATCGGCAATGCCACGGCCAATGTGATCACCGGCGGGGCAGGTTCCGATTGGCTGGATGGAAAGGCAGGCGCCGACACTCTGAACGGCGGCGGCGGGGACGATACTTATATTGTCGACGCCCTGAGCGACGTCCTGGTCGAGGCGTCCGGCGGTGGCACAGACGTCGTCCGGACTGCTCTTGCAAGCTATTCGCTGGCGGCGATCGCCAATGTCGAGAACCTTGCCTTCACCGGGATTGGCAGTTTCACCGGTGCAGGAAACACCCTCGACAACTACATCGCTGGCGGGGTCAGCGACGACACGCTGCTTGGAGACGCCGGCAACGATAGGCTTGATGGTGGCAAGGGAGCCGATGCGCTTTCCGGGGGTACTGGCAACGACATCTATGTTGTCGACAATGCGGGGGATACGGTCACCGAGGGTACCGAGGAAGGTACCGACACGGTGCAGGCGTACCTCGCAAGCTACACACTGGGCGCCAATGTCGAAAACCTCACTTCAGGAGGCTGGCCGGCCTTTGCAGGCACCGGCAACGCATTCGACAACATCATGACCGGCGGGGCCGGCGTCGACACGCTGAAAGGCGGCGCGGGCGACGACACATACGTTATCAGCACCGGAGACATCGTTATCGAGAATGGCGACGAGGGCATCGACACGGTCAAGACGAACCTGGCGGCCTACACGCTGGGGGCCAATGTCGAGAACCTGACATCGACCGGCGTGGCAGCCTTTACCGGCACCGGCAATGCGCTCGACAACGTTATCAAGGGTGGGGTCGCTGCCGACAGGCTGACTGGGGGCGCAGGCAACGACACATTGATTGGGGGTGCTGGTTCGGACACGATGTTGGGCGGCGCAGGCCAGGACACCTATGTGGTCGATGTTTCGACTGATATTGTGATTGAGAACCTGAACGAGGGGATCGACACTGTACAGACGGCGCTTGCGACCTATTCGATCGCCGCACTGGTGAACGTCGAGAACCTGACCTACACCGGCCCGGGCAACTTCACCGGCACCGGCAATGCCGGGGCGAATGTGATCACCGCTGGTGTCGGCAACGACATGTTGAACGGCGGCGCTGGCGCCGACACGCTGATCGGCGGGATCGGCAACGACATCTACATCGTCGACAACGCTGCCGACATCGTCAGCGAAAATGCCGGCGAAGGCACCGACACGGTACTGACGGCGCTGGCAAGCTATACGCTTGCCGCCAATGTCGAGAACCTGACCTACAGCGGCACGGCGGCTTTTGCCGGCACCGGCAACGACCTCAACAACACGATCGCCGGAGCTGCGGCCACCGATACCTTGTCGGGCGGCGACGGTGATGACACGCTGAACGGCGGCGCTGGCGCCGACACGCTGATCGGCGGGACGGGCAACGACACCTACATCGTCGACAGTGCCGCCGATGTCGTCACCGAAAATGCCGACGAGGGGATCGATACGGTCAGGACCGCGCT
>NZ_LOKY01000029.1:0-16009 GCF_002211315.1 Rhizobium sp. R693
GGTGACCACCTTCGAAACCGAGCATGTCGTTAAGATGAAGCCCGGCCAGACCGTAGACGCCGGCGGCTATTCCGTGCGGTTCGACGGCATGCAGCCGGCCACGGGCCCCAATTACAGCGAGGAGCGCCGGCACTTCATCATTAGCCGTGGAGGCGTCGCGGTTGCCGATGTCTGGTCGTCCAAACGGGTCTACACGGCGCGGCAGATGCCGACGACCGAGGCGGGCATTGTGACGTTCGGTCTCAGCCAACTCTACCTGTCGCTCGGGGATCCGACGAACGACGGCGGCATCGTCGTTCGCATCTGGTGGAAGCCCTTCATCCTTTGCATCTGGGGTGGTGCGGTGATCATGGCGATTGGCGGGTTCGTTTCGCTGAGCGACCGGCGCCTGCGGGTCGGCGCGCCGAGCCGCAGGGCAAAGCCGGCGCGCCCGGCCCTGGAGCCGGCGGAATGATCCGGCGCCTCCTCGTCGTCCTGGCGCTCGTGTTCTCGACAGCCCCGGCCTTTGCCGTCAATCCGGATGAGGTTCTGGCCGATCCTGGGCTCGAGGCGCGCGCCCGGGCGATCTCCGCGGAGCTGCGCTGCATGGTCTGCCAGAACCAGTCCATCGACGATTCCAATGCCGAGCTCGCAAAGGACCTGCGCTTGCTGGTGCGCGAGCGGCTCACCGATGGCGACACCGATGAGCAGGTGATGAACTACATCGTCTCGCGATACGGCGAGTTCGTCTTGCTGAAGCCGCGCTTTGAAACGAAGACGATCCTTCTGTGGGCAGCACCGCTCCTGCTGGTTGTTGCAGGCGGCCTGTCGCTGATCGTCTTCGCGCGGAAAAGGGCGGGCCGTCCGACCGGCTCCAAGCTGACCGCCGAAGAACAGGCGCGCTTGAGCGAATTGCTCGACGAGTGACCTACGACCGTCTGCGGAGGCGGCCTCGCACGACGGACGCGACAAGCACCGCAGTGAATGCGAGCACCACGCCACCGGCCGCGATCGGTCCTGCCGATGGCGAATAGACGTCCATCACCGCACCCACCGAGGATGAGCCCACCGCGCTGCCGGCGGCGTAGGCAAGGGCGAAGGCCGCACTTCCCGCGACAAGCGTATCGCCGGCGTAGCGTTCCCCGAGGATCGTCAAAGCGCAGGTGTATAGCGAAAAGCTCGCCGCGCCCATGATGCCGAACATCACGAGAATTGCCGCCTGCGACTCAAGAAATGGGATCGCAATGAAGCTCAGTCCGGCCAGGAGGCCGGAGCAGATGGCGACGCCGAAACGCGAGGTCTTGTCAAGAAGCCAGCCGACAACCGGCTGGGCAAGCGCCGTCGGTAGCGCGAGCACTGTAACGCTGATGGCGGCGAACGCTTCGGAGTAACCGAGCCGGACGAAATAGACCGGCATCGCCGAGATGGCGGCAATGTCAGCAAATGCAAATGCGACTACCATGCAGATCAGCATCGGCGCGCTTCTGACAAACTTGAAGAGCGCGCCCGATGCGGCCTGCTCGGGAAGCGTCCGTGCTTTCCGGGTAAGGATGACCGTCAGGAAGGCGACGCAGGCGACGTAGACCGCAAGCAACGCGAAGGCAAAGCCTTGCTCGGTGCCGAAGATCGGAATCACGAGCGGGCCAGCGGCAAAGCCACCGCACATACCAGCCCCATAGAGACCGGAGACGCGTCCGCGCAGGCGATCCGGGCACGCGGTATTGAGCCAGGCTTCGCTCAACATGAAGATCAGGCTGACGAAGAAACCGAGGCAAAAGCGGGCGACGCACCACACCCAGAAAATGTCGAACGTCGCGAAGGTGGAAAGGCTGACCGCGCAGCCGATCAACCCGGCAACGATCAGGCGGTCGCCCCGCACTTTGCGTGATAGCCACGTCACAGCGAATGTCGCGACAGCAAGGCCTGCCGCAAAGCAGCCGGCATTGAAGCCGATAAGACTCGGCGAAATATTGCGATGCTCGAGAACGAGAGAAATTAGCGGGTAGGTCAGTCCCTGCGCAACAGCGAAGGCGGTGACACCGAAGATGACGGCGGCAAGCGCTGCAGTATCAGGCGCAAAATCCTCCCCCGTGACCACATGGACCATTGTCTCATCCCTCCGGCGTGAGGAGGAGGATTATCGACTTCTCGCGCTCTAGTCGAGGAGTTTGCTCCTCAGATTGCAGCGGTCGTATCGCACATTACGAATTTTTCATCGCTCGGACAGTTCGCAGTAAGGTGTGCCGTCCTATATCTTCCTTCATCAACCGATCCGGTCATCCTGATCCTGTAGATGTTGAAGTCAAAGAAGGTGCCACTCATGTTCAAGAATATCAAAGCTCCGTCGCTCACTACCGCGCTGAAGGCTTCGACCGTCGCCGGTCTTGCCGCTGCGGTGCTTGCGACCGGTATTCCCCTGGAAATCACGCGTTCCTATGCTGAAGCCGTAAAGGTTCAGGCGCCCTCCGTTCCGAGCTTCGCGAATGTTGTCGATGCCGTTTCGCCGGCAGTCGTTTCCGTGCGTGTTGAAAATCGCGTCAACCCAGTATCCGACGATGAGGGCAATGGTTTTGCCTTCGACTTCAACGGCCGCGGCTTCGACGATCTTCCGGATGCCCTGAAGCCGTTCTTCCGTCAGTTCGGCGAGCAGGGTCCGCAGGGGCCGCAGGGCCGCCGCGGTCCGCAGGGACATCATGGCCCGCAGGATGGCAAGGGTCGTCTGCGTCCGGTTGCACAGGGCTCTGGCTTCTTCATTTCCGAGGACGGCTACATCGTCACCAACAACCACGTCGTTTCCGATGGCGCGGCATTCGTTGCAGTGATGAACGATGGTACCGAACTCGATGCCAAGCTGATCGGCAAGGATCCGCGTACGGACCTCGCTGTCCTCAAGGTCGATGGCAAGGGCCGCAAGTTCGCCTACGTCAACTGGGCCGATGACAACAATGTTCGCGTCGGCGACTGGGTCGTCGCGGTCGGTAACCCCTTCGGTCTCGGTGGTACGGTGACTGCCGGTATCGTCTCGGCTCGTGGTCGCGACATCGGCTCTGGTCCGTATGACGATTATCTGCAGGTTGATGCTGCGGTGAACCGCGGTAACTCCGGTGGTCCGACCTTCAATCTTAATGGCGAAGTCGTTGGCATCAACACCGCGATCTTCTCTCCGTCCGGTGGCAGTGTAGGTATTGCGTTCGCCATCCCGGCGTCCACTGCCAAGGATGTCGTTGCCGACCTGATGAAGGACGGCCAGGTGTCCCGCGGCTACCTGGGTGTCCAGATCCAGCCGGTTACCAAGGACATTGCTGACTCACTTGGCCTTTCCGAGGCAAGCGGCGCGTTGGTCGTCTCCGCTCAGCCGGGAACGCCCGGTGAGAAGGCCGGTATGAAGGCAGGTGATGTCGTGACTGCGGTCAACGGCGAAACCGTCAAGGATGCCCGCGATCTGAGCCGTCGTATCGGCGCCATGACGCCGGGCAAGAAGGTCGAGCTCTCCGTTTGGCGCTCTGGCAAGGCTCAGTCTCTGACGGTCGAACTCGGAACGCTGCCTGCTGAACAGAAGGATGCTTCCGCTGATGACGGCGATCAGGCACCGGAAAGCCAGGCTCCCGCTTCGGAAAAGGCGCTGGCCGATCTCGGCCTGACGGTTGGTCCGGCTGAGGATGGCAAGGGCCTGCAGATCACGGGTATCGACCCGAACTCCGACGCGGCCGACAAGGGCATCAAGGAAGGCGAGAAGATCACCTCGGTCAACAACCAGGAAGTCTCCAATGCCGACGATGTCGTCAAGGTCCTGAACCAGGCGAAGAAGGATGGGCGCACCCGCGCGCTGTTCCAGATCCAGTCGAAGGACGGCAGCCGCTTCGTCGCCCTTCCGATCAACGGCCAGGGCTAATCATCCCGACCCTGACAGGATGGGAGTCGCGCCTTACCGGCGCGGCTCCTTTTCGCCAATATCCATAGGGTGAATGCAATGACCTCTGTGCAGCAGGAAGAAGGTTTAAGCCTTGCCGAAACGCAACCGGCAAGTAATGTCGGCCGCATGAAGATTCTCATCATCGAAGACGATCTGGAAGCAGCGGTCTACCTCACCAAGGCCTTTCGTGAGGCGGGCATCGTGGCGGATCACGCGAGCGACGGCGAAAGCGGCCTCTTCATGGGCTCGGAAAACACCTACGACGTGATCGTTATCGATCGCATGTTGCCGCGCCGCGATGGTCTGTCCGTTATCAGCGAACTGCGCCGCAAGGGAATTCACACGCCCGTTCTCATTCTCTCCGCGCTCGGTCAGGTGGATGATCGCGTAACCGGCCTCAGGGCAGGCGGCGACGACTACCTCCCGAAGCCTTACGCATTCAGTGAGCTTCTTGCCCGCGTCGAGGTGCTGGGTCGCCGCAAGGGGACGCCGGATCAGGACGTCGTTTATCGCGTCGGCGACCTTGAACTCGACAGGCTTGCGCATGAGGTTCGCCGCGGCGGCAAGGAAATACCGCTGCAACCGCGCGAATTCCGCCTCCTCGAATATTTGATGAAGAACGCCGGTCAGGTCGTGACCCGCACGATGCTTCTCGAGAACGTCTGGGATTACCACTTCGATCCGCAGACCAACGTCATCGACGTTCACGTGTCCCGGCTGCGGTCGAAGATCGAGAAGGACTTCAGCCAGCCGCTTCTCAAGACCATTCGCGGTGCGGGGTATATGATCAAGGACGAGGGATGAACCGTTTCTGGTTTCTCTTCAAGTCCACGGCGGTCCGCCTTTCGGCACTTTATATCCTGCTCTTCGCCATCTGCGCCGCGACTCTGGTCTTCTATGTAACGGCGATGTCCGAGCGGCTTCTGACCAACCAGATCCGCGAGGCTGTGCAGCAGGAAGTGGATCAGGTCCAGCGCGCTTACGATACCGGCGGCATGAACCTCCTCCTGCGGACAATGGAACGCCGCGCGCGCCAGCCGGGCGCCAATCTCTACATCATTGCCGGTCCCTCGGGCGATATTCTCGCCGGCAACGTCGCATCCGTGCAGCCTGGTGTACTCGATGAAGAGGGGTGGACCTCCTTGCCCTTCATGTATCAGCGCTATGCGGAAAGCGGCCTCAGCCGCCGGCATATGGCCGTTGCCAATGTCTTCGTCTTGGACAATGGGTTGCGTCTGCTGATCGGCCGCGACCTCGGTGAGCCCGAAGCCTTCCGCGGACTGGTCCGGCAGGCGCTGATGATCGCGCTGGCAATCATGGGTCTCGGGGCGATCATCATCTGGTTCGGTATCGGTCGAAACGCCCTGAAGCGCATCGACCGCATGTCGGATGCCAGCAAGAAGATCATGGCCGGTGATCTATCACAGCGTCTTCCTGTCGGGGGCTCGGGCGACGAGTTCGATCGTCTTTCGGTGTCGCTCAATACGATGCTCGGTCGGATAGAGAAGCTGAACGAGGGCTTGCGGCAGGTTTCCGACAACATTGCGCATGACCTGAAGACGCCGCTGACCCGGTTGCGCAACAAGGCCGCCGATGCACTGGACACCACGGACGGCGAGGTGCGGCGCAGTGCGCTTGAGGGGATCATCTCCGAGTCCGATCAATTGATACGTACGTTCAACGCCCTGCTGATGATTTCGCGGGTAGAGGCGGGATCGGTCGCTGCCGAGATGTCACTGGTGGACCTCTCGGCTATCGTCGCCGACAGCGCGGAACTCTATGAGCCGGTCGCTGACGAAGCGGGGCTGGCCCTTACGTCGTCGATCGAGCCTGACATCGACGTGCAGGGCAACCGCGAACTGATCGGCCAGGCGATTTTCAATCTCATCGACAATGCAATCAAGTATTCCTCGGATGCGGATGGACACGGCGACATAGCACTCACGTTGCTTCGCCGTCCTGACGGCATTTGCCTTTCCGTTGCCGATCGAGGACCGGGTATACCGGCCGAGAAGCGGGAAGATGTGCTTAAACGTTTCGTGCGGCTGGATGAAAGCCGATCAAAGCCCGGCACTGGCCTTGGCCTCTCCCTAGTCGAGGCGGTGATGGAATTGCACGGTGGGAAGCTGGAGCTTTCCGATACCGATCCGCAAAACCAGGAGAAGCGAGGTCTTATCGTCAGCATGATCTTTCCGGCGAAATAGCGCCTCGCGAGCACGGTTGCTGCGGATCGAATTCGATGTTGGCCATCGCCGCCGTAGACCCTACCTTAGATCGTAGTTGCCGGAAGCTGCTATGATTCTCCCCGGCGGTTCTCGGTTCTGTTCGCCAGGGAGGGTGCATGCTGACGAGTTCGAGGCATAGCCTTGTGGAAGTAACCGAAGGGTTGCTGAAGCCGCTGAACAAGAGCGAGCTGAAGCTTGCCCAAACGGACCTCCAGAAGATCGGCAAAAGCGAGCCGGCCGTGGCGGAGATGCTCAAGGCGGAAGGCGCACTTCGCGACTTCGTCACCGCCGCGCTGACCCTGTCCCCTTTTCTACGTGACATTGCGAACATCGATGCGGCAATACTCGCAACAGCGATTTCAGAGCCGCTGGAGCCGCGCATAGAGGCCCTTATCGCAGAAGCGCGCGCATGCTGGAAACCGGCAGCAGGTGGCGAGGCGCCGAGTGAAGCCGAAGTCATGAGCCATCTGCGCATCATCAAGCGCCAGGTTGCCTTTCTTGTCGCCCTCGCAGATCTCGCCCGCGTGTTCGACGGCCGCGTGACGACCGCCTGGCTGAGCCGGTTGGCGGAAGCGTCTGTCGGGGCGGCGATCGATCACCTCCTGCTCGCGGCTCACGATGGGCGTAAGGTAACGCTGAAGAACGTGGCAGCTCCGAGCGAGGGCTCAGGGCTGATCGTCCTCGGCATGGGCAAGCTTGGTGCCTCCGAGCTCAACTACTCATCGGATATCGATCTTGTCGTGTTCTTCGATGAGCAGGCCGGGATCGTCGCGGATCCCGACAACGCGATCGAGATCTTCCCGCGGGTGATGCGGCGACTCGTACGGATCATGCAGGAGCGGACGGCGGATGGATACGTCTTCCGCACCGACTTGCGGCTGCGACCCGACCCGGGATCAACTCCGCTTGCGATCCCCGTCGACGCGGCGATGATCTACTATGAGGGTAGGGGGCAAAATTGGGAGCGTGCTGCCTTCATCAAGGCGCGTGCGGTCGCCGGCGATATCCAGGCTGGCGAACAGTTCCTGCGCGGGCTCGTTCCTTTCGTTTTCCGCAAGTATCTCGACTACGCGGCCATCGCCGACATTCATTCCATCAAGCGGCAGATCCATGCTCACAAGGGGCATGGCGCGATCGCAGTGAAAGGTCATAACGTAAAGCTTGGCCGCGGCGGCATCCGTGAGATCGAGTTCTTCGCGCAGACGCAGCAGCTGATCGCCGGCGGCCGGATGCCAGCACTTCGTTGCCGCGGCACCGAAGAGACGCTGGGGGAGTTGACAAAGGCGAAATGGATCGACGACGAGACCCGCGACGAGCTGACCGAGGCTTATTGGTTTCTTCGTGACGTCGAGCATCGCATTCAAATGGTGCACGATGAGCAAACGCATCTTCTTCCGGAGACAGAAACCGACCTGAAGCGCATCGCTTTCATGATGGGCTTCGACGACACACCGAGTTTTGCCACGCGGCTGGTCGAGGTCTTCAAGACGGTCGAGCGGCGCTATGCCCGCCTGTTCGAACAGGAAACCAAGCTCTCGACGGGAACGGGCAATTTGGTTTTCACCGGTCAGGGGGATGATCCCGATACGTTGAACACGCTGCGTAAGCTCGGCTTCGAGCGGCCCTCCGATATCTCGCGCGTCATCCGCACCTGGCACTACGGTCGCTACAAGGCGACGCAGTCGGTGGAGGCACGCGAGCGCCTGACGGAGTTGACGCCGGAATTGCTGCGCGTGTTCGGTGAGAGCAAGCGCGCCGATGAAGCGATTCTGCGCTTCGATAGCTTTCTCTCGGGCCTGCCTGCCGGCATTCAGTTGTTTTCGCTTCTCGGCAGCAACCCCGCGCTCTTATCGCTCATCGTCAACATCATGTCGTCGGCTCCGAAGCTTGCAGAGGTAATTGCCGCCAAACCGCATGTCTTCGACGGCATGCTCGATCCCGGGCTGATGGCGGAATTGCCGACGCGCGCCTATCTCGCCGAGCGCATCCGCGGCTTTCTGGCGCCTGCGCGGTACTATGAGGAGGTGCTCGATCGACTGCGCATCTTCGCCGACGAACAGCGCTTCCTCATTGGCATCCGGCTGTTAACCGGCGCAATCCGGGGCGCCATGGCCGGCCGCGCTTTCACGCATCTGGCCGATCTCGTCATCGACGCAGCGCTCGATGCCGTCATGAAGGAGATCAGGACGGCACATGGCGATTTTCCGGGTGGCCGCGTGGCTGTCGTTGGCATGGGCAAGCTCGGGAGCTTCGAACTCACCGCCGGCTCCGACATCGATATCATCCTGGTTTACGACTACGACGATGAAGCTGCCGAATCCTCGGGCCCCAAGCCTCTCGACGCGACGCGCTATTTCACCCGCATCACGCAGCGACTGATCTCGGCGCTCTCTGCGCCGATGGCCGAGGGTGTGCTCTATGAGGTCGACATGCGCCTCCGGCCGTCTGGAAACAAGGGGCCGGTCGCTACTCGCATCAAGTCCTTCGAAAAATATCAGCGGGAAGAGGCTTGGACCTGGGAGCACATGGCGCTCACGCGTGCCCGCCTCGTGTGTGGCGACAAAGAACTGATCAGGGAAGCCGAGCGAATCATCGCCGACGTGCTCCTTTCGAAGACCGATGCAGTGAAGATCGCCAAGGACGTGTCGGAGATGCGGGCCTTGATCGAGCAAGAAAAGCCGCCGGCCAGTATCTGGGACCTGAAGCTCATTCCGGGCGGGCAGATCGATATCGAATTCATCGCGCAGTATCTGCGGCTAGTGGCCTCCACGAAAGGCCTGTTCATCGAGGAGGACGATTTCAATACGGCGGGGCAGGTGAAGCTCGTCGGCGTGGAATTGATGGACCGCGATGACATGGAACTCTGCCTTGCGGCGCTGTCGCTCTATACTGACATTTCGCAGCTCATCCGGCTCTGCATCGACGGTCTGTTCGATCCGAAGGAAGCGCCGGCGGGCCTGACCGATCTCGTTTCCCGTGCAGGCGACTGCCCTGACATCAAGACGCTTGAGGGAGAGATCAAACGGCTTTCGAAAGCCGTCAGGCAAATATTCCAGACCGTGGTGAGATCTTAGTGGCCGTTGTTCGGGATGTGGAGTGAAATGACGGTGCCGATCGCCTCGCGTGAGCGGATCTTCATTTTGCCCCCGTGAAGCGTCGTCAGCGACCGCGAGATCGCGAGACCGAGGCCAGAACCTCCCTTGCTTTTCGCATACTGGTTTTGCACCTGCTCGAAGGGTTGGCCGATCTTGCCGAGCGCCGCGCGAGGGATACCGATGCCAGTGTCTGCAATCGTCAGCATGACACCGCTGTTGGTGCGGCGCGTGCGAACAGCGATGCGGCCGCCTTCATTGGTGAACTTTACGGCGTTGGAAAGCAGGTTGAGCAGGATTTGCTTAATGGCGCGGCGGTCGGCGGTCAGCCGCATCCCCTCGCAAATGCGCTGCTCGACGAAGATATTCTTCTGTGCGGCCGGGATCGCGGTGAAGCGAAGGCTTTCCTCGATGAGTGGCGCAAGATCGATCGTCTCGCATTCAAGCTTTATGTGGCCTGCTTCGATCTTGGACATGTCGAGAATGTCGCTGATGACGTTCAAGAGGTGCTTGCCGCTGTCATGGATGTCGCGTGCATATTCATTGTACTTCGACGAGCCGAGCGGGCCGAACATCTGATCCTGCAGAATCTCCGAAAAGCCGAGGATCGCGTTGAGCGGCGTGCGGAGTTCGTGAGACATGTTTGCCAGGAACTCGCTCTTTGCCCGGTTGGCGGCTTCCGCGCGTTCCTTTTCGACTAGGTAGTTGGAGTTCGCGACAGAGAGCGCGGACTTCTGACTTTCCAGAGTCTGGCGGGAAGCGGAGAGGTCGCCGATCGTTGCCATGAGCCGGCGTTCAGAATCGCGCAGACGCTCCTGGTTGCGCTTCAGCAAGGTGATATCGGTGCCGACCGAAACCATGCCGCCGTCGCGGGTACGGCGCTCGTTGATCTGCAGCCAGCGTTCGTCGGCAAGCTGTACCTCCGTTGTGCGGGAATAGCCGGAGCCATCTGCGTCGGCGATCCGGCGCTCGATGACAGGGCGTGCCGCCGCGGCGTTGACGACGTTGCGCTCGGTGCCAGGGACCAGCACGCTGTCGGGCAGCCCATATGCCTGCTGAAAGTGCGTGTTGCACATGACAAGACGGTCGTTCTTGTCCCAAAGCACGAAGGCCTCGGACGTGCATTCGATGGCGTCAGCCAGGCGTTGGTCGGCCTCGGCGTAGCGCTGGGCGAGGCGATGCTGTTCGGTCACGTCCATCGCGATACCGATCATATGGACGCGGCCTGAGTTGGTGCGGATCACCTGAGCGCGGGCCCGCATCCAGACATAATGACCGCCTGCATGTCGCATGCGGAAGATCTGGTCGACCTGGCCGGCATCGCCGCGGGCAATCGATCGGGCGATTTCATAGACACCGCCATCCTCCGGATGCATCAGACGTGCCGCATCGCTGAAGCACATCGTCCGGTCTGAACCCGGAAGCCCCAGCATCTCGTACATCGAGCGCGACCAGTAGAATTCGCGCCTGTCGAAATCGAAGTCCCAGAGCCCGCAGCGACCGCGCGACAGCGCGGTCTCGACACGAAGGTTCGACTCCAGGAAGATATCATCGGCGTCACGGGCGCGCTTCACCTGCATGTAATAGGCGTAGAGGATGACGAGCAGGATCGAGGAGACGCCGGCGAAGAGGGTCACGTTCAGCGTGACTTCGTCGCGCCAGAGCTTGCCAATCCGCTCCAGCGATGTCGCTGCGATGACATAGCCGCCAGATTCGCCAATCAGAGTGATTTCGGCGTAGTGTGGGCGGCCGCTGATCGTCGTTTCTATGACGCCGGCGCGATCGCCGAAACGGCGGATCGCCGAGACCTCCGAGAAGAAGTCGCCGACGCTGGAGCCAAGATAGGCCGAGCCGGCTGCCGTTGCTGCGAACACCTTGCCACTCGGCTGCACCAATAGCACAAAGGCGTCATTGTCCAGGCGATCTTGCGGAAGGAAGCGCGCCAGCCGAGCCTGCGCCTGCGTGACATCTGCGGTTTCGAATATCTGGTTGGCATCGGAGAAGGCCGCAGCGGCCGTCGCGGCGGCAAGTGCGGTGGAGTGGCGGGCGGCGGCCTCTGTCCTACCGTACTCGGAAACCATTCCGAAAAAGTGCGATGCAGCCACAACCGTAAGGAAGGCCACGATCAGGATCGGAATAATTCGCTTCAGGACGATTTCGACCTGGGAGAGGTTGCGCGAGGACGACAAGGAAGCACGGGAGCGCCTGGCTGAAAAGCTATCACGCCAGGCCAGGAGGCCGTCGAAATCGACACGCAGCCGTCCCTCGGCTGCGGTTGCCCGCCGCACGTTCATCATCTCTTCAGCCTTGATCCCTCGTGTGATTCGCAGCGCCGCTCGCCCGAACCTAACTCAATGAATCATTGGTGATTCGCCTTGTCCAGAGGAAAAGGTAAAAATCTGTTAACCGATTCTAGATGCTGAATTTTCTTTGGCGGTCGGATTGCCGCTGCAAGTGTCGCACCAGCAATCGACGGCAAATCACCCTTTCAGAGTGCGTTCGACAATGTCGCGGACGTCGGTCGAAAGCTCGGTGGCCCGTTCGATTTCCAGCAGGGCGGCGCGCGCATGATCCTGCCGAACCGGCTCGAGGGAGCGCCAGGAACGCATTGACGTCAGAATGCGGGCGGCCAACTGAGGGTTGCGCTGATCAATGTCGAGAATCTCATGCGCGAGGAAGCGGTAGCCCTCGCCGTCGGCACGGCCGAAGCCAGTCGGATTTGCAAAAGCGAAGGTCCCGATCAGCGAACGGACCCGGTTGGGATTGGTCCTCTTGAACAGAGGGTTCTCCATCAGTTCTTGCACCCGATCAAGCGTACCTACGCCCGGTATGGTGGCTTGGACGGAAAACCATTTGTCTACGACAAGCGCGTTCTCTGAGAAGCGATCCTTGAAGGCCGACAATGCCGCGGCAGTTTCGGCGCTGTCCGGGAAGCGATGCGCAAGAACCGTCAATGCATGCAACAAGTCAGTCATGTTGTTGGCGGCATCGAAGGCAGCTCTGGCGCGTGCCGGCGAATTCTCGGCGTAAGCGAGGTAGGTCAGCGCAGCATTGCGCAGCGCGCGGCGGCCGGCACTCGTGGCGTCGGGGCTGAAAGCGCCCGGCGTCGTCATGGAGTCGTAGAGTGCAACGAACGTGTCCCGTCCGGCGTCCGCGACTTGTTTCATCACCGCCTGGCGTCCGGTATGGATCGCGTCCGGATCGTTGTTGCCTCCAAGTTCGCGGGCGATATCAGCTTCACTCGGCAGGGCGAGGGCTTGGGCGCGGAAGGCGGGCTCGAGGCTTTCGTCGGCCGCGGCGGCCAAAAGGGTGTCGACGAATGTTGTTTCAGAGCCGACAGTCTTTCCTTCGCGGGCATCGCGCGCCGCGTTCAGGAGGTTCGGGAGCGCAAGCTCGGTCAGGGCCTGCCAGCGGGCGAAATGGTCCGTCTCGTGGCGTGCAAGCAGCGCCAAGTCGGCGGGCGACTGGTCGAAATGGAGATTGATCGGTGCGGAGAAACTGCGATTGATCGAGACCACAGGCCGCGATGGGATGCCTTGAAATGCGACCGTTTGCGTGCGTTCGGTGAGATGCAAAACGTTGCCGGCATATTCCGCACCGTCGACGGAGGCCGGAGCTATGGTGGCCCCATCTTCCGCGAAGAGCTGCAGACTCAGCGGGATGTGCATCGGCTTCTTCTCCACCTGACCGGGCGTCGCAGGGATCATTTGCTCCAGCGAAAGGCTGAAGGTCTTTGCAGCTGCGTCGTAGGAGCCCGATGCAGTGACCAGCGGTGTGCCCGCCTGATGGTACCAGAGCGAGAACTGTGCGAGGTCGCGCCCGCTCGCGTCCTCGAAGCATTTGACGAAGTCCTCGATCGTCACAGCTTGGCCGTCGTGACGATCGAAGTAGAGGTCCATGCCCTTCTTGAAAGTGTCCTTGCCGAGCAGTGTCGCGATCATACGCGTGACTTCGCTGCCCTTCTCGTAGACGGTCGTCGTGTAGAAGTTATTGATCTCGCGATACTTCGTGGGCCGCACCGGATGCGCGAGCGGACCTGCATCCTCCGGGAACTGTTCGGATTTCAGGTGGCGGACCTCAGCGATGCGCTTCACAGGGCGCGAGCGCTGATCGGCCGAGAACTCGTGATCGCGATAGACGGTCAGTCCTTCCTTCAGGCAGAGCTGGAACCAGTCCCGGCAGGTGATGCGGTTGCCGGTCCAGTTATGGAAGTATTCGTGGGCGATGATCGCTTCGATGTTCGCGTAATCGCTATCCGTGGCCGTTTCAGGATCGGCAAGGACGTACTTGTCGTTGAAGACATTGAGCCCTTTGTTCTCCATGGCGCCCATGTTGAAGTCGGAGACGGCGACGATCATGAAGATGTCGAGATCATATTCGCGTCCGAAGACGTCCTCGTCCCACTTCATCGACCGCTTCAGCGCGTCCATCGCATAGGCGGCGCGGGGCTCTTTGCCGTGCTCGACATAGATCTTCAGCGCGACCTCGCGACCGGACATGGTCGTGAACGTATCTTCGATGACGCCGAGATCGCCGGCGACCAGCGCGAAGAGATAGCTCGGCTTCGGGTGCGGGTCGAACCAGGCGGCAAAATGCTTACCTTCGCCATAGCCGGCGCCACCGAGGAAATTGCCGTTCGATAGCAGCAGCGGATTGGCCGCCTTGTCTGCAATGATGTTGACACTATACGGCGCCAGGACGTCGGGGCGGTCCGGGAAATAGGTGATGCGCCGGAAGCCTTCGGCTTCGCACTGCGTGCAGTAGATACCGCCGGTGCGGTAGAGGCCCATCAGCTGCGTGTTGGCTTCGGGGTTGATGATCGTCGTGATCGTCAGTTCGAAAGGTTCGGATGCGGGCAGATCGCGGACCGTCAGGCTTTCAGGCGTCGCCGTGTATTGCTCCGCCGACATCTCCATCTGGTCGAACAACAGTCCAGAAAGCACCAGCTCATCGCCGTCGAGCACCAGCGGAGCCTTGGGATCTGAGCCTTCGCGGCGGTGGAAGATCAGTCGTGCTTCGACCTTCGTTGCTGTGGGATCAAGTTCGAAGGTGAGATCCACGCGTTCCAGAACGAATTCGGTGGGCTTGTAGTCTGCCAGATTGATGACCTGGCCGGTATCTGTACGCATGGTGTTCCCTGAAGACCTTGAGCGGATGACTGCGTCGTAAGCGGAGTGGGCACTCCACAACAAATTTTGACGGCATGATTACATTAAAGTCTGAACCAAAGTTAAAGCGAAATGACGGCCGCGGAAGATTTGGAGGTGCCGGGCGCGGCTATATTTGGGCGATCCGTGAGCAGGATTTGAACCGGAGTCCTGATGATCCACGTAGCTTGTTCGATCATCAGGAAACTTTCCAATTTTCCATCTGTTCATTCGGCGCGACGGCTGTCACAGTCAGGGTGCGTCGAGTCTGGCGCGTCCTCCTGCCTCCAAACAGCAATACAAGAGTTCAAGACATGCGGCCGGCTACGGGAAACCCGATGAGGGGCATTGCGCTTAAGGTCAGCTCGGTGGTTGTCTTTCTTGCGATGCAGACCTTCATCAAGCTCGCCGGCAGCGACATTCCGCCAGGGCAGGTGACCTTCTGCCGCTCCTTCTTCGCATTGTTTCCGATCATGGCTTACCTCGGCTATCAGGGCCAGTTGCGATCGGCATTCTACACGACCAATCCGATCGGTCACCTGAAGAGGGGAACGCTCGGCATCATCTCCATGGGACTGGGCTTCTACGGGCTGCTGCATCTGCCGCTGCCGGAGGCGATTGCGCTCGGTTACGCTATGCCGCTTGTCGCCGTGATTTTTGCCGCACTGTTCCTCGGGGAGACCGTGCGCATCTACCGTTGGAGCGCGGTGTTTTTCGGAATGGTGGGTGTCGCCATCATATCCTGGCCGAAGCTCACGCTTTTTCGCGAGGGCGGCGTTCATGCCGAGCAGGCGATTGGTGCGATCTCCGTGCTGATGGCCTCCGTGCTGGGCGGTATGGCGATGATCCAGGTGCGGCGATTGGTAGAGGAAGAGAAGACGGCGACGATCGTCCTCTATTTTTCGATTACGGCGACGGTTCTTTCACTCGTAACGGTGCCGTTCGGCTGGCAGTTCCTTGATCTGGGGCCGCAATTGTTTCTCATTGCAGCCGGTTTCTGTGGTGGCGTGGCGCAGATCCTGTTGACGGAGAGCTATCGACACGCGGACGTCTCGACGGTCGCTCCGTTCGAGTACACGTCGATCGTGATCGGCGGCGTCATTGCGTATTTTGTGTTTGGCGATGTGCCTGGGCGCAGCACGCTAGTAGGCACTGCGATTGTCGTGGCTGCCGGGATATTCATCATCTACCGCGAACACCAACTCGACCTGGAGCGGCGCGCCGCGCGCCAAGCAGGATCGTGAAAGCCGCGTCAATCTAGACCTTATGTTCCAAGGGTGAAGGTTGGCCCGCCCCCGCGCTAAGCTGAATTCGGGGATTGCTCTGGATAGGCCGGAGCCGAGCCCCACGCTTAAGCGAGGGCGAACCATGAAAGAGAATAGCGTAACGGCTTGGATACGTCGAAGCTGACGATTTCAGTGGCGGTTAACCAAGCGGGTGGTTGAGACTGCTGCATCCTGGTCGATGGCCCCGGTTGTGGCCGCCTATCAAGCGATGCGCGGCGTTGCATTCATGACGGCGGTTAGCTGTCGTCGAAATCGGCGATGTGCGCCGTTTCGACAATCCTCGTCAGTTGATGGCGTATCTCGGTCTTGTACCGTCGGAAAACGCAACGGGCGAACGGGTCAAGCGTGGCGGGATCACCAGGGCGGG
>NZ_LOKY01000030.1:0-15155 GCF_002211315.1 Rhizobium sp. R693
TTCGGAGCGCAACAGACCGAGGTTGCCATCGGCTGCGCCGTTCTCAATCGGATGCTTGCATGCGCACACCCGAAATCCATCCGTCGCATTGGAACAACCTCGTAAACGACGGCATCAAAGATCAGAGTCCAAAAACTCTCCGATCCACGCACCAACGCTCCACAGAGCGGTTTCTCTAGCGCGCGGCGGCCTGGCGCATTTGCACAGGCAGAGTTTCCCACGCCCGGATCAGTTCGCCGATGGAGGCGGCCTCCATCTTGTGCATGACATTGCTGCGATGCAGCTTGACTGTCACTTCACTAATGCCGAGCTCGAAGGCGATCTGCTTATTGAGACGTCCATGAGCCACTTCATACAGCACCTCGCGCTCGCGCTGCGTCAGCGTCTCAAGACGTTCGATATTGCGCCTGGCGACCACGGCTTCCGCCCGTCGTTCGGCATCGATCGCGATGCCCGTGGTGACAGCGTCAAGCAGCGTCTGGTCCCGCACCGGCTTGGTGAGAAAATCCACAGCTCCGGCCTTCATCGCCTGAACGGTCATCGGGATATCCCCGTGCCCGGTCAGAAAGATGATCGGCTTGGGGTTTCCGTTTTCCGCCAGATGCCGCTGCAAATGGAGACCGCTTGCGCCGGGCATGCGCACATCGAGTATCAAGCAGCCGGGGCTGTCCAATATATCGGCGTCAAGTAATTCGCGGGGCGAGGCAAAGCTGACGGGCTGGAAGCCCGCTGACAGGATCAATTCCGCCAACGCTTCCCGAATAGATGCATCGTCATCGACAATGACGACGAGCGGCTGATCTTCTTCATCTCCGCGCGGCGGTGATAACGGCGCCGAACTCCGCAGCAACGGTTGGTCAACTCTCATGTAACCCTCCATCTCTCGAATTGTGTAACGCACTTGCGATGGCCGCGAGCAGCGCCTGGGCATCAAAGGGCTTGCGGAAAAAACCGCTGATGCCTCGAGCGCGGCTCTGATCCGCTATTTCGTGGCGACCCGTGACCAGGAATACCGGCAGTTCCGGACGTGCTTTCTTCACTAGGTCACGAAGTTCAAAGCCGTCTATTCCAGGCATCCCTATATCGGTGATGAGCACATCCAGGTCCGATAGTCCGTTGACGAGCAACGACGCTGCCGACGAGAAGCTGCGAGCCACATAGCCCGCAGATTCCAGAAGGTCGCCCACCGACTCAAGCATTCTTGGATCGTCATCAACAATTGCCACGACATGTCTTGTCTTTTTCATGTTCAATTCCCTCCCACTTTACGCGAGTGGGTAATCGGTGTTTCCAATCTTTCCGCGATACGCACGAGATCGGCGAGCGATGCCGCCGCCATTTTCTGCATCACGTTCCTTCTGTGGATTTGCAGCGTGACTTCGCTGATCCCCAGCTCTGCTGCCGCCTGCTTGTTGAGAAGACCACTCACGACGAGCGGCAGGACCTCGCGCTCTCGCGGTGTCAGATGGAGGTAGCGTTGTCTCAGCATGCCGAGTTCAGCGCGTTCGAATCTCTTTTCCCGATCCTGGGCAATCGCCGCGTGGACCGCTGCCATGAGATCCGCATCGCTAAAAGGCTTGGTCAGGAAATCGACGGCGCCGTGTTTGATCGCACGCACTGAAGATGGAATGTCGCCGTGTCCTGTAATGAAAACGATCGGCGGATGCCCGCCATCGGCGATCTGCTTCTGCAGGTCGAGGCCGTTGATATCGGGCAGTTCGATATCGAGTATGAGGCAGGCAGGGGCGTCAGGTTTGTCAGCGTCCACATAGTCGCCTGCAGATCCAAATGCGACAGCGCGTATGCCATGCGAGTCTAGGAGGTCGCTGAGAGCCTCTCGAATTCGTTCATCGTCATCCACGATGAAGACAATATGATCATCGGTCTTCATGGCACCGCCTTCATTTCAACCGGCAAGGTGAAGATGAACGTCGCCCCATGCGGTTCGTTGTTCTCAGCCCACAATCGTCCGCCGTGTGACTCGACAATCGAGCGACAGATCGCCAGCCCCATGCCCATGCCGTCTTCTTTTGTTGTGAAGAATGGCTCGAATATTCTCTCGGGAAATTCGATACCTTGGCCGCGATCGCTGATGTCAGTCTGGATGACATCCCCCATATGGCGCATGCGAATCCCTAGCACTCTGTCGCCCGCAATAGAGTCCATAGCCTCCATGCCGTTGCGAATGAGATTGATCAGAACCTGCTGGATCTGGACGCGATCGATGGTAACGAGCGGAAAGTCGCCGTCGATCCTCATGTCCATCCGCACGCGGCGCCGTGACGCTTCAAGAGCCATCAGGCTCCGTGCTTCGTTGATGACGCTGGCGAGTGCCGTATAGAGCCTCGTGTCCACGGATTGCTTGAACAAGGCGCGAATGCGGCTGACAACATCCGCCGCCGAGTTGGCATCCCGAATGATGCGCTCTACCGTTTTCTCCGCTCGCTCGATATTTGGCGGTTCGGCCATGAGCCAGCGTTGGAGGCGTGCGAATTCGCGACGACGGCCGCCAGGGGCTGGTTCACCTCGTGCGCGATAGAAGCCGAAAGCTCCGAGAGGCTCGCTGCCTGGCTTGCCCGTGCAAGGCTCTCTTGCGCAAGACGCAACTTTTCCTCCGCCCGAACTTCTCCGTCGATATCGAGGCAGATGACATTCCACTGAACGATCTCACCTCCGGCGTTACGCATTGGCGCAGCGCGCGTCTCGACCCAGCGATATTCGCCATCGGAACGCCGCAAGCGGTGTCTACGCGCATATGGCTCGCCCGTAGCCAATGAATGCGCATAGTTCTCCTTGACGCCAGCGACCTCGTCAGGATGAACGCCGGCATCGAGTGTGCCGGCCAATCGGGACTTCCCAGTTCCGTCCAGTTCTTCGAGCTTATATCCGAGGAAATCTCGGAGTTGAGGGTTGCGATAGACAGGCTCCCCATCCGGCGCGGCGCAATCGATCATCACGGGGAGTGTTTCAACGAGCTGCCAGAGCGAACGCTCTCTCTCTCGCACCTCCTCCTCGATGCGCAGTTGATCGTCGATGTCATGCGAGAGGCCGTACCACTGGACGATCCGCCCGCTCTCGTCCCGCAGGGGCTCCGCACGCCCCGACATCCAGCGATAGACTCCATCGGCACGACGCAGGCGATGGTTCAGGGAAAAGGTCTCGCCGGTGGCGAAGGAGTGGTCGAGCGCTTCCGCCAGTCGGACCGCATCATCGGGATGGACGAGAGCCGCTATGGCTGCAGCTAGCCCGCTCATTTCCGACCCATCGTAATCCCCTACATCCAAACCGAGGAACTCGATCATGCGCTTGCTGAAGAAGACCGGCTCGCCCGCCGGGCTTAGCCGCCATAGCAGGCTCGGAACCAAGTCGACGAGCTGCGAGAATTCCCGTTCCCGGTTGCGCAATGCCACCTCGGCCTTCTTGCGCTCGGTGATATCGATGAAGCCGACCAGACTCTTGTCGGCAACCGCACCGGGGCGAGCGGTCGTGAAAAGGACATCGATGACGCTGCCATCCATGCGCGCTACCTTGGTCTCTTCCTGAAAGACTTCCTCGCCACGATACCGCGCCTCGATGGAGCGGCGTATGGTGGCAATGCTCGGCTGCCAATAGCGGGCAATCGGCCCGAGCATCTCGCTGGCATCCTTTGCGCCGAACATCGCGATGATATGCTGGTTGACTTCTTCAACCTCCAGAGCTTCCACCGCACGCGGCAGGAATTCGGGATGTTCGTCGATGTAGGTTTTGAGTTCCGTCACACCCTGCGCCCGTAACTCCTTGAACAGGGGAATGAGCTTGCTCGCATCCACCTGGGTGAGGCCGATGGGCATGTAGTGGAAGAGGTCGCGGTAGCGGCGTTCGCCTTGCTGCAAGGCCTTCTGCGCGGTCACGAGATCGTGGATATCCACGCTCACGCCGTACCAGTGGACAATCGCACCGCTATCGTCGCGCAGCGGCTCTGCCCGGGTCTCAGTCCAACGATAGCTGCCGTCGGTCCGCAGCTGACGATACCTCTGAACGTAGGGGGCGCCCGTTCTGAATGAATGGCTGATGTCTTGCCGAGCCGCGTCTCTGTCATTCGGATGGATCACGCTCAGGGACGGCGAACCATCAGGCGCTGTGATATCCTCGAGCGTAGCGCCCGTTACATCCCTGAACCGCTTGTTGACGTAGATCGGCGTTCCCTCGCGCGTTGTCGCCCAAATCAAAGCCGGCACCGCGTCGATCAACTGCTGGAGCTCCCGCTCTCGCTCTTGCAATGCCTGCTGCGCGCGCACCTCTTCATCGATGTCGATGGCAGCCGCGTACCATTGCACGATTACTCCCTGTTCATCCCGCAATGGCTCGGCTCGGCCCTCCATCCAGCGATAGATGCCGTCTGCGCGGCGCCGGCGATACCTTATGGTATAGGGTTCACCGGTGGCGAGGGCGTGGTCAATCACGTCCCGCATGTGCGGGCCATCTTCGGGATGGACGGTTGCCCCTATGAGGGCCGCCAAGCGGCTCATGTCCGGTTTGTCCCAAGAAGCGACGTGGTCAAGGCCGATGGATTGCAAGGTGCGCTTGCTGAAGAAGGTCGGCTCGCCGTTGGGCGACATGCGGCCAATATGGACCGGGACCATATCAACGAGCAGCGACAGCTCCCGCTCCCGCTCCCGCAACGCCTCCTGTGCACGCACCTCGTCATCGATATCGAGGGAAACGCCATACCATTCAGCAATTATCCCGTCTGCGTCAAACCGAGGTTCCACTCTGCACTCTACCCAGCTGTAAACGCCATCCTTTTCGCGCCAACGAAATCGCATCGTCGAGCCGGCGCCGGTTGCGAAACAGTTCCGTAACGTGCCGTGCACTTCGGGAGCATCTTCTGGATGTATTAGTTCCTGCAGCAGGCTTTCGATCGTCAGCTTCTCAAGGGTATCGACGTTCGCGCCAACGGATCGGAAATGGTCCTGATAGCGCTTGTTGAAATAAATCGACCCACCCGAAGGCACAGCACTCCAGATGCGTACCGGCACCGCATCTATCATCTGCTGCAACTGTCGCTCGCTCTGCCGTAGTGCCTCCTCGGCCCGCATCTCATCATCGACATCGTGACAGATGCCGTACCACTGGGTGATGCTCCCAGCCTGATCCCGCATCGGCTCGGCACGGCTCGACATCCAGCGATAGATGCCGTCGGCGCGGCGTAGTCGATAACGCATGGAAAAGCTCTCGCCAGTGGCGAGGCAATGTGTAAGCGCATCCCTGAACCCGGAGGCATCATTGGGATGAACGACTGTCTCTATGACCGCTTCCAGCCGGCTCATGCCCGGTTTATCCCTATCCGCTACATCCAGACCGAGGAAATCGACCATGCGCCTGTTGAAGAAGGTGGGCTCGCCGTCGGGCCTCAGACGCCAAACGTGGCTCGGGACCATATCGACCAGGTGCGAGAGCTCCTGCTCCCGGTCGCGCAAGGCCTCTACGCTTTGGCGCAACGTAAGCATCGCCAGTTGGTGCTGCCGGGATATCGCGGCCACGACGAGCGCTGAAAATGCCGAGATCGCCAGAAAAAGCTGCAGCATGATCTGCTTGTGCTCCTGGGACTCGGGATCGCCGGCAAACGGACTGGCGCCGGATATTGTAAAAGCGGCGGTGATCAGTGCGAGGAGAGCCAAGGTGACGGCCGCGCCTTTGAACTCGAAACGCACCGCAGCCCAAAGGAGAGGCGGCATGATGATATAGGCAAAGGGTAGGTAACCGCTCAGGGCAAGGGCGGCGACGCCGAGAAAGATCAGCCCCAGGACGCAGGCTTCGATCCAACGAACGGTCGAAAGCTGGGCTTTACCGTGCCAGTTCTGGAATACGACCAGCGCCAGTGGAGCGACGATCAAGACACCAGTGGCGTCTCCGATCCACCAAAGGGGCCAAGCCGCCCCGAAGGTTTGCGATAGTATGCCAAACCACGCAAGTGTCGCACTTCCCACCGTCGCGCTTACGACTGGCGCAATTCCCGCGCCCAGTGAGACGAATGCAAGAACTTCCCGCAGGGTTTCGAGCCGAACCGGTCGCCTCAAAATCCGGCCCACGAGCCATGCCCCGGTTACCGCTTCTAGAGCGTTGCCGATATAGATCAGGAAGGCAGCAGGCAGCGGACTGTGGAACCACAGGAAATTGCTGAACAATTCAGCCAGACAGCCCCCCAGGATCCACCACGGCCAGCTAAGCTTGGAGGCAAGAACAAGCGTAGCAATGAAGAGCCCGCTCGGGGGCCAAACGGAAATACCCGTTCCAGGCACGATTGCCAGCAACTGCGCGAATCCGCAGCCCAGGACATAGGCGGCAATAAAAAGACCCAGATGCAAGAATTGGGGGCGGTGCGACCAGATGCGCATCATCAGCAGCTCCTGTCGGACAAAGAAAGCCAGAGGACCATCAGCGTCTCGCGCAGAACGTATTCTCGATTTTGGAGCTGGCGAACTCATGATGCGAGCGTAATCCCGCAAGGCTCCAGTCGCAACTCATGGAAATCCATGCATTGCCGGGAGACATTGCCGCTGCGGTGCGTGTCTGGAAAGCTGGAATAGGCCCGAGCGAACCGGAAGATTCGGCCGGGCCAGGCGACAACATCACCTCATCAAACGAGGGTAATTGTCTCAGTAGCTCCGTTCGAGGTCACTCATCGTGTTTGGATCGAGCAACTCTCGAACCTGCGCATGACGGAGTGAATTGCAATGAAGCCATGCCGGCGGCTGAAACCGACAAGCAGTTGTTGTCAGCCCATGCATCCTATGTATCCCGCCTATCAACGGGGACATGTCACGTATACCTGGCGACTAGAGCTCTACACCCTCTGCACGATAGAATGATTTTGTCTCCCCTGTCACTTTCCGATGCGATCGAGTCAATTGGCCCGAAAGCGCCACAACGATGGAGATAGTCATGAAAATTGTCATTATCGGCGGCACCGGGCTTATCGGGTCCAAGACGGCAGCGCGCCTGCGCAACAAGGGCCACGAGGTTCTGGCCGCGTCGCCCAACACCGGCGTCAACACCGTCACCGGCGAAGGAGTTGCGGAAGCGCTGGCCGGTGCCGAGGTCGTCATTGACCTTGCAAACGCACCATCGTGGGAAGACAAGGCTGTGCTTGAATTCTTCGAAACAGCCGGCCGCAACCTGCTCGCCGCCGATGCCAAGGCTGGTGTCAAACACCACATTGCCCTCTCGATCGTCGGAACGGAACGGTTGCCGGACAACGGGTATTTCAAGGCGAAGCTTGCTCAGGAGAGGCTGATCAAGGAATCATCCATCCCCTACACGATCGTCCATTCCACCCAGTTTATGGAGTTTCTGAAGGGTATTGCCGACGAAGCGACGGTCGGCGCAGTCGCTCGTTTGTCACCGGCCGCTTTCCAGCCCATCGCCTCGGATGACGTTGCCGATGTGATGGCGGATGTTGCCCTCGGGAAGCCGCTTAATGGCACGATCGAGATCGCGGGTCCCGAGCGTGCTCCCATGAACGAGATCATAGCCCGGTACTTGAAAGCGGCCAACGACCCGCGGTCGGTCGAGGCAGACGTCCATGCGCGCTATTTCGGATCTGAACTCAACGATCAGTCGATCGTGCCCGGCGAAGGCGCGCGGATCGGCAAGGTCGGGCTCCAGGACTGGTTCCGTTCGTCCCAACAACCGAAATAAGCAAGGCGTCGAACCACCTGTGGGCTGGTCTTTTGCCCAGCTTTCGAACGCACATATGCATTCCACAACCAAAGGGATAACGACAATGAAGTCAGCTTTGTTGACACTGTTTGTATCGGCTTCAGTTTGCCTACTTGGCACTTTGCCGGGTGCGGCCGCCGGAAACACTGCAAAGGTCACATCGCTCATGAGCAAGGACCTTCCCAACTATCCCGGCAAAGAGGGGCTGATGATTTCCGTCGAGTATGGCCCAGGAGGTTCCGATCCCATCCATAAACACGACGCAAATGCATTCGTCTACGTTCTCGAGGGTTCGATTGTGATGCAGGTCAAGGGCGAAAAAGAGGTCACCTTGTCGCCGGGAGAGACCTTCTACGAAGGCCCCTCCGACATTCACTTGATCAGCCGCAATGCGAGCATGACGAAACCGGCGAAATTCATCGTCGTGCTACTCAAAAACAAGGACGCTCCCGCCGTCCTGCCGGTGGAGTGACTCCCCAAGCGCGCGATCGTCCAATGTTTGCCAGCTGCCCGGCAGGGCTAAACCTGGCCGCTGCCCCAGGGCACGATGGAGGGGACAAATCGATGAAAATCACGGTTATGGGGGCGACCGGGCGAATCGGGACACACCTCGTTGATAAACTTGAACAAGCAAGCGTCGAGGTGGTCGCCGCGTCCACCTCCCTCGGCGTCAACAGTGTGACGGGAGAAAGTCTCGGATCAGCGATAGCGGGAGCCGACGTTGTCATCGACGTCACCAACGCCGCGTCGTTTGGTGACGACACGGCCCTGGATTTTTTCAAGGCCTCCACCCGGAATCTGTTGGCGGCTTCGGCAGGCGTCAAGCATTACATCGCGCTTTCCGTGGTAGGGACACCCCACCTTGTCGAGAGTGACTATTTCCGCGCGAAGATGGTGCAGGAAAATCTCATCCGGGCAGCTAGGCGGCCCTATACCATTCTCCATTCCACGCAATTCTTTGAGTTTATCAGTGGCGTGGTCGACATGAGCGCAGACGGAGACGGCTTCCGGCTTCCCTCGGCATTAGTAAAGCCGATAGCTGCTGACAACGTCGCTGAGATGCTGGTCGAATTGGCGATGGGGGCAGCAATGAACGATACCGTGGAGATCGGCGGGTGCGACCAGTTCGGTCTCGACGAGATTGCACGTATGCACCTTACAGCAAACGAAGACATACGCCAGGTCGTGACAGATAACAGCGCCCGCTACTACGGCGTCGAACTGAACGATGACACATTGCTGCCGCTTGCGGGAGCGCGTGTCGGTTCGCTGAGCTATGTCGACTGGCTGTACCGTTCCATGGCCGATTAGACGTCTTCCGACATCGCCATCGACACGAGCGAACGGCCCAGCAAACTAGGAGATGACGAGGGCTTCCGCCCTTCCCGAACCAAAACTGGAACGCATGTTTGCGGGAATTTCGGTTCCTGACACGCCGATTGTGACCCAAGCAATGGAGTATGCCCGGGAGCGATGTGAACCGTATCTGTTCAACCACGTTGCCCGCTCCTGGCTCTTTGCGGCACGGTTGGGACAAATTCGGTCCATCGAACACGGCGCGGACGTGGTCGCCGTCTGGACGGTGCTCCACGACATCACGCTGAATGAGCGCTTCAACGGGCGAGGCGCTTCGAAGTTGAAGCCGCCGATATTGCCAGAATCGTTGAAGGGAATCGGGCGTCGACGAGCGCCGGGCACAGCTGATCTGGGACAGAGTCGCGCTGAACTCGACGGCTCAATCGACCTCTTTAAGGAGGCCGAGGTCGCGCGCTGTACAGCCAGTATCTGCCTTGGTGTGATCGGCTGGCAACTTCACGCATGCCAACATCGAATTGGACAACTGCAATGAATTCACAGGTAACGATCCCTATGCGTGAGACATACGCAGCCTATACCACAGGGTGATTCACTCTCCATTGCAAACGCAAGTATTGAAATTCAATCAGGAAATCAACAGGAGGTTAACATGAGCTTGGACAACATTTCACATTCCGGTAGACCGGCGCTCGACGAGTTAGTTCCGTCGCGCTACGCGCTGAAGATCGGCGAGATTGACGTAATGGTGGTCAGCGATGGAGTGTTGACGCTGCCGGGCAAGATGTTGGGCCACAACGCCGACCCGACCGTCCGGGCGGCCTGGCTGAACTACAATTTCCTACCGACGGAGACGCTCGATTGGGGGCTGAACGTGGTCGTGGTGCGCAGCGGCGGCCGGACCATACTCATCGACGCCGGGCTGGGGGACGACCCGAACTTGAACTTGCCGAAGGCCGGGCAACTGGCCCATCGGCTGGACGCCGCCGGCATCGATCTTCCGTCCGTGACCGACGTGGTGCTGACCCACATGCACATGGACCACATTGGCATGCTGCTCGTCGACGGGGTAAAGGACCAGCTGCGTAAGGACCTGCGAATCCACGTGGCGGAAGCCGAGGTCAAGTTCTGGACGCACCCCGATTTCTCCCACGTCTCCATGCCACAGGGGTTCCCGGACGCACTTCGGGCGGCGGCCAAGCGGTTCGCGGAAGAGTACCGCGGCAATCTGAAGACGTTCGAGGAAGAGTACGAGGTTGCGCCGGGGGTGGTCGTCACCCGCACCGGCGGCCACACCCCAGGGCACAGCGTAGTACGCCTAGCGTCCGGCGGCGACCGTTTGATGTTCGCTGGCGATGCCGTGTTCGCTGTCGGGTTCGAGCACCCCGACTGGTTCAACGGCTTCGAACACGACCCCGAGGAGGCGGCGCGCGTTCGGGTCCGCCTTTTGCGGGAGCTGTCGGCGAGCGGCGAGCTTCTGGTGGCCACTCACCTGCCGTTCCCATCCATCGGCCATGTGGCGGCGGAGGGCGACGCCTTTCGTTGGGTGCCGCTCTTCTGGGATTACTGACCGCCTACCTGTCGGGCCAGGGGCGAACTAGACGACTGGCACTTGAACGAAACGAATGGCCGGTGGTAAAAAGGAGATCATCATGGACGTATATGAGGCAGTCAAAAGCCGACGGGCGGTGCGCGGATTCAAAAACGAGCCTGTGTCGAGGGAGGTGCTTGCGCGCGTGCTGTCCGCCGCAGCTTGGTCGCCGTCCGGATCGAACATCCAGCCGTGGAACACTTATGTGTTGACCGGCGCGCCGCTGGCTGAGCTCAAGACATGCGCCGTCGAGCGCGTGGCCCACGGCGACGCTTGGGACGAGCGGCAGTATGAGATGTACCCGCCCGTGCTGAAGTCTCCATATGGGGAGCGCCGATCCGCCTTCGGCAAGGAGCGCTACAGCGCGCTCGGCATTGCGCGCGAGGACTGGGAGGCGCGGCAGCGGGCAGCCATCGCCAATTGGAACTGTTTCGGGGCGCCCGCCGCCCTGTTCTGCTACATCGACCGCGACCTGGGCCGGCCCCAATGGGCCGACGTCGGCATGTATCTGCAGACCGTCATGCTGCTGCTCCGCGCCGAAGGGCTGCACAGTTGCGCGCAGATGGCGTGGTCGCAGGTTCGCGAGACGGTCGCCGAGGTGCTGTCACCCCCGGAGGGGCTCATCCTCTTCTGCGGCATGTCGATCGGGTACGAGGACCTCACGATGAGTTCCGCCCGTACGGGCCGCGCCCCGCTCCACGAGACTGTCACGTTCATCGGCGGTTAGCCCGAATATCTCATAATAGGGGTGCATCCGCCCCAAAATCTCCGATGGGGAGCAAATCTCGCGGTTCGGTGAGCAAAGGCAAGGTGGGGAGTTCGCCGCGCTCTCGCTTGAACCCATCGTGTCGGAAGAAATAAGGTCGACCTCCCTTTAGCGTTGCCTGCCATGGCAATGGAAGAAAGAACATGCGGATATGATGATGGCGGTAGCAGCGTGAAGCGGCCCAAGCGTGCAAAACCCCTAACACTGGAGCAGCTGGAGGTTTGGTTCGAGAAGACCGATCCGGCACCCCCTTGCCGTGACGTCTCTATGTTGAATGGCTTCCTGACCGGCCTGGCGGCTGGACCGGCCTTCCTGTTGCCCAATGACTGGATGTTCCATGTCATCGGCGATCACGAAAAGAGGGCGTTCATCGGCAACAAGATCCAGGCGGTGATCGATACGATCGTCGATCATTATAACCTCATAGCCCACCAGCTGACGGCACCCGGCCGCTATGCGCCGATGTTAATGCGGACTGACGAGGGTGGAGTGCTTGCTGGCGACTGGGCCGACGGGTTCTTCGGAGCCATCAGCTTAAGACTTGAGGAATGGGCACCGCTGTTCGCTCAGAAGCAGACTGGTGAACCGATTATGGCTATTCTTCTTCACTGCACCAAGCCTGAGTTGATCCAGATGATCTCGACGGCGTTCCCCAAGCCACCAGAGACCATTCTCAAAGATGCCTGGCGTGCGCTTCCGTTCGCGGTCGAGGGCATTTACGCGCACTGCAAGCCGGTGCGCTTTAACCCACTTTCTCCCGCCAACGACGCCTAGTCCGGATTGATGCCCGGCATTAGGCCCATGGCTGTGGGAGCGGCGTACGGTCTTTAGCCGTCGGCCCACTTCTTAGCGGGGCTCCGGAGATCAACGGAGCACTATGCTGCAGTTTCCTGACCGCTACGAGCTTCGCGTCGTCTCCGATGATAGTTCGGGACAGCCGTAGGAATGGCCTGGCTTTAGCGTAACGACAGGATGGGTTTCGAAATCGCTCGCAGACGATGCAGAGGAGACAAAGTCTTCATATCCCGGCTTTGCGACACACCATGACCAGCTATAGTAGTCCCATCCGTGCATCAGGAAGGGCGTCTGCTTCCCCCAGCGCATGATTGCAGGGAATGACGCCTTTCCAGCAGCATCGGTTATGCCCTCATGGGACTCGTTTGGCTGTGTCGGGTGCACCGTGGTAGTAAGCTTGACCGTTGCGCCCGGCACTGGTTCGCCGGATGCGGTTCGTACGATTATCGCCGCTTCCGGCTGGAGTGTCCTGGGTACAGGTATCGCGCACCCAGTCACAAGAAACACTGCCATAGCGCTGATCCAGCCCAACCCTCGTGACGTCATCAGGTCTCAATCCTCCCAGGTGCGCACGCTTTCGACGGACGCCAGGCTAGTGTCGATGCCGGAACTTATTCAAATCATTGAAAAGCTCGGCCGGCGAAAAATCGATTTTATAAGCCTCACAGAAAATATAGACACCGCCTCGGCCGGCGGCCGCCTCGTTTTTCATGTGCTCGCTGCGATGGCTGAGTTCGAGAGGTGCTTGATCAGGGAGCGCACTTGCGCCGGCCTTCAAGCCGCACGTGCCCGTGGCAAACGCCTCGGCCGACGACCATCCTTGAACGATACCGAGCGTCAGGCGGCGTGCGATGCTGTTGTCGTGGAGGGAGAAGAGGCGCTCGAAGTTGCCAGGCGGTACGGCGTACATCCACGAACATTGGCCCGATATATCGAACGCATGCGTTGATTACTGGAACAGCTGCACGAGGTTTCCAGGCGCGGCATTTGCGATCCCGAGGCTCTGAGTGGCGAGCTGCTGCTGGGTTTGCAGCGCCCTGAGCTTGGTCGCCGTCGTTTCCATGTCGGCGTCCACGAGACGGCCGATGCCACTGGTCGTGGAATCGATCATCTTGTTGTTGATCTCGTTGTACATCTCAAGCGATTTCTGCACCGTCCCGACGTACGACATCTTCGAGGTCAGCTGCTGGATTTTTCCGTCGATGTCCGCGACGACGTTGCTGTAGAGCCCTTGCCGGTCAGCTCCGTATCGGACGACGTGGTTTTCGATTGACTGGAGGATATAGGTCGGGCTGACGGGATAGGCCTCCGAGTCCCCTGTCGTCGGGTTGGAAAGGGGAATGTTGAACCAGTAGATGCCCGCGGGCGTGAACGATCCAGGGGCATCGATTATGTCGCTCCCGTCGAACAATGTCTGCTCGGGATTGAACTCACCTGGAAAGGTCGTTGGAAAGCTGCCGAAATCGTCGTTCAGAAGTAGCGTGTCCATGGCATGGACATTCAAGGTCTGCACCTTGCCGTCGGAATAGCCGATGGTGAAGCTGAACACCTGCTCGCTGGCCTTCGTGTCTTCGTTCTTGGCGTGATAGAGCAGGTTAGCACCCGAGAACGAAGCGGACAACATGGCGGCTTTCGCCTGGTCCTGCAGCTGCTGTATGCGCTGGTCGATCTTGCAGACGTCGGATTTCGCGTATTCCGGATCGAGTGTGAATGTCGGCTTGATAGCGTCCTGCATGCCCGGCTGCGGCGTGTCGCTCGCGGTAATGACGAGGTTCCTGATCTCGACGAAATTATCGAGCACCGTTTCCATCGCGGCATAGGCGGTATCGACCACGCCCTGCGCGAGGCCCACGCCGTCGTTGACGACATTCATGGCCTTCACGTCCGATCGCATCGAGGTCGAGATGGACCAGTAGGCCGCGTTGTCAGCCGCCGTCTTCACCCTCAGGCCCGAAGACATCTTCTCCGACTCGTCGTTCAGCCGTCCACCAACGGAGCGCAGCAAGCCGAGCGCCGTCATCGCACCGTTGTTCGTGATAATGCTGCTCATCGTCTCCCGTCGCGTTGCCGGGCTCGTCATGAGCCGATTCCAAATTCTGAAATCCGAAAATCGACGACGGTAGTTAACAGCGCAGCGAAAAGGGCAGGGGGAAAGCACCCTGGCCACCGAAAAAAACTATGGATCGAGGCGCGGTCCGCCTGTGTTCCCCAGAATCGCAATTTCAGTCCTCGACCGTAGGGCGATGATTTCCGGAGACGTTACCGCGTGAACGGGTTCTCTGCGAGGCTGGTTACCGAGGTAGGCGAGAATCGATCTCGGGATTAAGATGCAACGGCTTCAACCGAGGAGAGACGTAGAGCGCGAGCAATCCAGGAATGCACTATTGGACGCGATACGTTTCGGAAATCCTCGGCGAACTCTATGGGACTCTGCCAGACAAACCGGTCGAGTTCGGAATGGCGCAGGGCCAATTTTGAGCTCCCGGCGGGCTCCTCGCATTGCGAACGGGGTGAGAATCGCGACCGCGTCGAAGCGCGGTACGATTGATTAGACGCGTTATCATTTTGTGACCGCTACCGATGGCGCACGCCCTGGCGAGCCTAGATGAAGGCAACAGCGGAACTTCCGTTTCGCTGTTCGCGGGCGCTCCGCCAAGCCGGACGCAGACGCCGAGGACAGATGCTTGCCGAGATTGGTCTCATTGGGACCAAAGTCATGGCTGACGCATCTTGCCGCTATTGGCGTCAATGGCTGAAAAGTTTCCAATAAATTGTATTTTGAAAAACTTTCCTCTTGCAGTTACAACAATTGCTAGTAGGTTCCCCCAGTGGGTGAAATACAAATCAATTTTCAGGCGTAAGGTGAATGAATAACACGGCAGGATCGACTTCCGATCTTTCAGAGGAAGGCAAAAAAAGGCTCGCCGCCGCTAAGGCGGCCATTCAATCGACTTATGGTCAAGTAGTTCTGGCGATGAGTTCCGTTCC